>JBFXAV010000036.1:0-9967 GCA_050183935.1 Candidatus Korobacteraceae bacterium
GGTCAAGGAAGCCTCGGAACAGAGCGCCGCCATCCTTGCCCGCAAGCCGAAGAAGCCTGTATAGGGACATAGCTTCGCTACGTCTCCCGCCTGCGCAACCGGTGGCACAGGCTTCAGGCCTGCGGTAAAGACGCTACCTTTTTAACCCTACATCTGCCCGCGCGCTTCCTCCGGAACCTGGCGCGACAGCGCCACTCGAGCCACGGCGAGCATTCCAATCGCCTGCGCGGAGGAGTCGGCCAGTCCCTGAGTTCTCTGCAATGCCGTAGCAGGGTCCACATGTGCGGCGGCTTCACTTACTTCTTCCACAATCTCGGCTGCTTCCAGACGCGTGCTTCGCTGCTCCCAGACTTCATTCAAGGCCGCGAACGCCATGTCGAAGTAGTTCTTCGCGCTCTCCGGGTCGCCGCCGGTACCCGTGGCGAACCCGTGCGCGGCCGCCTCCCGCGCCCGTATAGATGCTGGCATATCTCGCAAGGTCTCGGATTGGTCCGACCCATTGTTATCGAGTGCGCGCAACACCGAAACCGTCTCCTCGTCCTCGTGACCCACTTCCGCGGCTTGCCCCTCTGTCTGCGCCACCTGCATGGCCATCACGTTGGAGCCCAGTAACTCCTTGTACTTCTCCTCGCTTCCCATCACCTCCTGTAAGACGCTGGCGGTGATGTTGACGGCCAGGTTGCGCTCATCGCCCTGCTCAAGGCGTCCCAGCCACTCCAAGAAGTTCACGCCCGCTTTCCCGGCCACGTCAGGACCCACCTCCGGAGCCACCCGCGCGAACATGGCGGCATAGTGCGGAGCCTCGGTCACAACCTTTTCAGCGTCCTTCGGCAGCGAAGAAAACAGCGCCTGGAACTGCTCTATGGACCACGGCGCGCGCAGCCCTTCGGCTTCCATCACCGCCAACAGCGCGCGCGGGGCCAGCACGTTGTTCTGGAGCCCATCCTTCAGCTTGCGCTTCACCGGGTCCAGCGTCTCCTTGGAGCACGTAGAAAGCGCCCCCAGCAGGGACTCCTCAGCGGCGGAAACATGCGCGACCGGCAGCATCTCGACGAAATCCTGCGCTACAGAACACTTCATCTGTCCGCGCTGCATGATGGACACGGCAGGAGTCTGCCCGCTCGCGACCAGTTGCATCTCCAGCTGCACTCCTTCGTCGGCAAACTCCTTCGCCCGCTCGGAGTCGACCGAGGACACCACATTCGCGGCGGAGGCCAGCACCCGCAGGCGGTCCTGAGGATCTCCCTGCGGCAGGCTCACTGCGGCATTCACCACATCCAGCACAAATTTTTTACGCGCGTTCATCACCCTGGCGGGAGCCGGTGGATGAGAGCGGCGGGAGGATTTGGCCTGCTTGCTCTGCGCGGGTTTTTGCTGTGCAGGACTTTTGGCGGCCTGCCCCGAACCGGTGAGAGGAAACAGCAGAAAAAGAAAGAACAGCGAAACGGAAGAAAGAATCCTGATACGCAAAAGAAACAACTCTCCAAAAGTAAGATCGCCAAAGCAGTTCAGCGAGGCACTTTCAGACTAGAAGCCTTTCTCCATGGACTCAAGGGTGCGCCAAACTTTCCCGGAGAAGGAGTTAGGTACATAAGGGAAACCTATTAGCCGCGCGTCTACTCCGCCGATTTCGGACTCGACACAACGCTGGCGCGAAGCTCCGCCACGATTTCCATGGCCGCGGCCCGGGCGTCATCGAAGCGGTCAGGCTCGAAGGAGATGGCGCCTACCCGGGCATGTCCCCCACCGCCGTAGCGCTCGCACACTTTTGCCAAGTTCACCATGTTCTCCGCCGACGTCCAGGGATTCGATCCCACGGAAACCTTGGTTCGGAAGCTGGATTTGCTCAGCCCTACGCTGTAGATGGATTCCGGAAACAGGTAGTAGGGCACGAATTTGTTGTAGCCCTCAAGATCGTGGTCGGTCACGTCAAAGTAGATCGTGCCCTGCTTGCACTCGCCACGCTCCCGCATAATGTCGATTGACTTCGCGTGGCGCTCCAGTAGGGGCGGCAGCAGGTTGGCAACAAATGGCTGCTCCAGAATCTCCGCCAGGGGCATGCTTGCAAGCAGGGGAATCAGCCGAGGGATGAACGTGTGGTCCTGATTGGACTCGATGATCATCGTCAGCTTCATTGCCGGCGCCTTCATCTCCACCGCGGACTTTGCATTGGGATACAGCGCGCCATCAATGATGTCCGCCCACTCAATCACTTCGGCTATGGGCCGGGGATCAAACCCGAAGCGCTTCTCGCCAATGTGGGCAATGAATTTCGTGCAGGAGCGAAAATCAGGATCGTAGAACTTGCGCGTGCTCTGCTGCTGTTCGTAATGTTCCGCGTCCTGCTTGGTCAGGAATGCACTCAGGTGGTGATCGAACCACCAGGTGATCTTGTCGGAGGCGCAGTATTTGAAGTCGACAATAGCGTTTTCGTCGCCGTCGAACTTGCTTTCATCGAACAACGCTCCCGCGCGATGTACCAGGCCGGTATAGACAAACTCTGCGTCTGCGGTGATCCGCTCGCGGTATAGGCGCGAGAACACGGCGGCCGAACACGCCCCATCGAAGCACTTGTCGTGGTAAAAAACCCGGATTCTCACTCGCCCTCTCTTGCCGGTGCTACTCACATAAGAAAAGCTAATAGGAATACGTTTCGGCGAAGAATCTGTCAAGGAGGCGCCAGCCAGTGGGGTAGAGCCCACGCAGAACCACGCTCCATCCAGGGATGAGCAGCAAGGTTGGCGTGGAAAGAATTCAGCGAGACAAGATCGGAAATCTTAAGAAAAACCGGCTAAACGCGGGTCAAAGGCCGCTTGCTCGTAAGGCGGCGCTTCCCACAAGCGGAAGCTGGAATACTTCTGCTTTGCCGGCCTTCACGATCAACAGCAGCCAGACCACAAAGACTCCGAAGCCGTAAATAGGCCAGACCAGCAGGAGCATCATCCCGGAAAGCACCCACAACGCAGTGCCCGCAACCATGGCGCCTGCAAAAAGCACTGCCAGGTAAAAAAGAACGGACTGGATCACGTGGAAGCGCACCAGCAGCGATTGCCGTAAGCGTGGAATGAGCAGTAGAGCCAGCGCAAAAACCGGGGCCATATAGGCCAGGCAGGCCAGAATTCTGTCCACCACGGTTGCACGCGCCTGGGGTAGCGCGGCGGTGTTTCCAGTCGTTTCTGCAAGCGGCATACGGCACACCGGGCATGCCTCGCCGATTGGCGATACCTGGGCTTCACATTCAGGACAGAATGCCAACTCTACCTCCCGTGTCTTCGGTTTTGGAACTGCAATCTTCGGAATAGCGGAACCTGACACTGGTGCACTCCTGATTCATTACAATACGTCGAGCCTCATGACTCTCGTCTGTGCCTTATCCACAGTCAAGCGCCGCGCACTTCGCTTTGGCGGCATTTTCGCTCTGCTAGTGGTCGTTGCCGTCTCCATCGCTGCAGGCTGGCTGTACTGGGCCTCGCGCGCCGCACTTCCGCAACTCGAAGGGTCAGTCTTGCTGCCTGCCCTCACCGCGCCCGTCTCTGTCGTCCGCGATGTTCAGGGAGTGCCTCACATCAGCGCCACCAGCCTCCATGACCTTTATTTCACCCAGGGCTACGTCACGGCGCAGGACCGGCTCTGGCAACTGGACATCACCCGTCGCTTTGCCGCGGGAGAAATGGCCGAAATCTTCGGAGACTCCATGCTCCGCCACGACCGCGAGCAGCGCATCCTCGGCCTCCGCCAGGTTGCCCGAGACTCCTTTGCTGCCCTGCCTGCGCGGGAACAGTCCCACCTTGAAGCCTATGCGCGCGGCGTGAATGCTTATATAGACGCGCGGCGCGGCGCTTTGCCGTTGGAATTTCGCTTGCTTGGCTACCAGCCTCGTCCCTGGCAGCCGGAAGAAGCCATGCTCATCTACGCCCATATGGCTAAGATGCTGAATTTCGGCGCAGTGTACGAACTTCTCTCGCGCGAACAGTTCGCCCGCAGGCTCGGGCCCGAACTGACGGCAGACCTCTTCCCGGATTCTTCCTGGAGAGATCATCCACCCTCAGGAACGGCGCAGCCCACGGACCTCTCCCAGCCCGCGCCACCCAGGACGCGCCGTCGGGCATCGATTTCATCGGAGCACGATACACCGGAAACAGAAATCCGCGGAAGTCTTCCTGCTTCTCATGCCGATTCCAGCCTCACTCCCGGCTCCAACAATTGGGTGCTGGACGGCTCTCGCACCGAGTCGGGAAAGCCCCTGCTCGCCAACGACGTCCACTTGCCGCACCAGCTTCCAAATCTCTGGTACGTCGCTCATCTTCAATGTCAGGCTTGTGTTGCCGCGCCGGAAGGTTCTCCGGAGAAGGACATGAACGTTGCGGGCGCCACGCTGCCGGGCGTGCCCTGGGTCATCATCGGACACAACCAGCGCATTGCATGGGGCTTCACCAATCTCGGCCCCACAGTCACGGATCTCTACGTTGAAACCTTCAATTCCGCTGGCCAATACCAGACACCGACAGGCTGGACCGCGCCGGAGAAACGGCATGAAAGCATTCGCGTCAAAGGTAAGCCCGACGTTTCGCTGGAAGTCGTGGTCACCCGCCACGGGCCAATCATCAGTGAATTGATTCAGGGCGAAAACCGCTCCCTGGCTCTCCGCTGGACGCTCTACGACACAACATCGGCGGCCATTCCCTTCTTCGACCTGAACTTGGCAAAAGACTGGAGTGAATTCCGCCTGGCGCTCACCCATTTCAGCGGGCCATCGCAGAATGTGGTTTACGCCGACGTGGACGGAAACATCGGATACCAGGCCACGGGCTTGATTCCAGTGCGCGCCGCCAGCAGTAACAGCAAAAATGCCAACGATGAACCCGTACCGGACGTAATCCTCAGCCCATTTTCAGGAGCAGATAGTACACATGAATGGGCTGGATACATCCCTTTTGACGAACTTCCAAGCGTCTACGCTCCGCGCTCCGGCGTGCTGGCCACGGCCAATAGCCGTGTTGTTCCTCGGAGCTACCCTTATGTGCTGACCCACGCCTGGGCATCGCCCTATCGTATCGAGCGTATCTATCGCCTCCTGAATTCCGGCGAGAAGTTCCGTGCTTCGGAGATGCTTGCTCTACAAACTGACGTCTACTCCGAATTCGACCGCTTCTGCGCTGAGCGTTTTGTCTATGCCGTTGATGCACAGCCAGACGCCTCGCCGCGCGCGCGTGAAGCTGCATCCATCATGCGCCGCTGGGATGGACAGGTTCTTGCCGACTCCCCTGCGCCGTTGCTGGTAGCCTCCGCCCGCAATCACATGAAACGCCTTCTTCTTGAGCCGCGTCTTGGTGGTGAGTGGCAGTCCTATCGGTGGCCCTTGGAGTCAGTCGCGCTGGAGTCCATGCTGCTCCACCGTCCGCCGCGCTGGCTTCCACCTCATTACGATTCGTGGGAAACACTTCTGGCAGCCGCCGTCGAGCATGCAGCCAGCAAAGCGCCCGGTGAACTCGCCCCGTTGAGCTGGGGAGAATCCATCCGCTTCAGGCCGCAACATCCGGTGTATTCGCGCATCCCACTGCTTGGACGCCTGCTGGGAAGATGGACGGAACCAGAGCCTTTCGACCAGCGCGGAAACGCCTTCACCGTCCTGCAGGTCGGTCCCAACTTCGGGCCATCCTTACGGATGACCATCGATCTCGCCGACCTGGATGGCTCCACCATCAACCTGGTCAACGGCCAGTCTGGCAATATCTTCAGCCCCCACTTCAACAACCAGTGGACGGCCTGGAGGACTGGTACCAGCTTCCCGCTCGCCTTCAGCGATTCTGCCGTTCGCAAGGCTGCAGTTCATGAACTTCAACTGCTCCCGCATACAAACGGTTCAGACGCGCCGCCGTAGTTTTGAACTGTATCCCTTGCCAGAGTAGAATCGCCTTGGCCTGCCGGCCACCGCTCCTAAATAAAATAGTGAGGCGTTCTCGGCCACTTACATAACCGATCATGGGTCTTCTCATCCGTTCCTCTGCCATTCACGCTGCCGGTTGTTACACCACCAGTTCCATCCGCAAAGGCGCTCGCATTCTCGAGTACACTGGCCCTTTGCTTCCGCAAAAGGAAGCTGACCGGCTGTACGACGACAAAGACTTCACCTATCTGTTTGGCGTCGGTGACGGCAAGTTTTTGATCGACGGCCACTGCATGGCCGCGTTCCTCAACCATTCCTGCGACCCGAACTGCGAAACCGACGAAGTCAAGGGACGAGTCTGGATTTTCGCCTTGCGCGATATCAAGCCCGGTGAAGAGCTCTGCTACGACTACAATCTGTATGACGGAATTGGCGATGCCACGTGCAACTGCGGCGCCGGGAACTGCCGGGGCACCATGTACTCGCCCGAAGAAATCCGCAAGCGCGAGCGCCAGCAGGCACGTAAGCGTCAGCAGTCTCAGAAGAAGGCCAAGCAGCGGAAGCAACGTCAGGCCCACTCCCGCAACGGCGCAGAGCGCAAGCCCGCGAAGACAGCTTGCGCAGCCAAGTGATAGGAGAATTCAAAGTGTCCCCACAACGCCCCGCAATTTCGCAGCAGATTGAGCAGAAGGAAGCTCTGTTTTCCGGCTCAACCAAAGTCTCCGGCAAGATCGCAGTACTTGGCGCTGGGCGTATTGGCGGAATTCTGCTGGAGTCCTTCCTCAGGCGCGGAATCGCTTCCAACACCGATCTGCTCGGAACCATGCAGCACGCGCCCAAGGCCGCGGAGGCCTCACGCCGCCTCGACGTTCCCATCAATACCGACAATCCCGCCGCCGCCCGCGCCGCCGATGTAATTCTTCTTTGCGTCAAGCCGCAGGGCCTGGCCGCGCTGCTGGAGGAAATTCGCCCGGAGCTCACGCCCAAGAAACTGCTGATCTCCGTCGTCGCCTCTGCCACCACGTCTTACATCGAAAGTCGCGTTGGGCCTAGCATTCCCGTAATGCGCGCCATGCCGAACACGCCCGCTACCGTGGGCTGTGGCATTACCGCAATCTGCAAGGGAACGTCGGCAACCGACGCTCACATGCGCACCGCGCAGGCCCTGTTTTCGTCCGTAGGGCGTGTGGTAGCCGTTGAGGACGCACAGATGGACGCCGTCACTGGTCTCTCCGCCTGCGGCCCCGCTTACATCTACATCATCCTGGAATCGCTGGCTGAAGCCGGTGTAAAGGTAGGACTCCCGCGTGAACTCGCCACCCAACTGGCGGCGCAAACCGCACTCGGTTCCGCCCAGGTCGTGTTGCAAACCGGCAATCACCCGGCGTTGCTCAAAGACGACGTGACCACTCCTGGCGGCTGCACCATTGATGGTTTGCTCGAACTTGAGGAAGGCCGCCTCCGCGTCACCCTGATCAAGGCAGTAGTAAAAGCTACTCAACGCGCGCGGGAGTTGCTGCTGAAGGAGTAGGCCGCAGCCAGCAGCAAGAATGAGTCCCAAAACGGAATCAAACGGCTAAACGCTTGCCAATCGCTTATCGTCCTATGGCTTCCCGCATCACCTCGTCAGCCGGCCGCAGGTTCTTCGCCATGTAGTTCTCCAGCAACGAGGGAAAGAGCTGGTAAACCCAGATCAGGACCTGGTACTTCCACGGAACCACCACCACCTGCTTCTGCTTCAAATAGCCTTCCAGTGTGGCCACCGCGACTCCGCGTACATTGCTTCCCCGCCTCGCGGAAGCTCCCAACCTACGTGGATCGTTGCCTCGCACCGAATTCGCCAGAAAATTTGTGTCAATGTATCCCGGACACACGGTCATCACGTGTACGCCGGTTCCCTTCAGTTCCATGGCGGCAGCGCGTCCAATGGCATTCAATGCGGACTTGGTGGCTCCATACGCGCCCGATCCTGGAACCGTGATGTAACCCGCGACGCTGGAAACATTAATGATGGCCCCGCTGCCCTGCTGTTTCATCACGGGAACCGCCACCTGCATTCCGCCGATGGCGCCGATCAGGTTGGTTTCCAGCAACTGCCGTACCTGCTGCAAGTCCAGCTTCTCCACCGTGTCCATCAAACCGTGTCCGGCATTGTTCACCCAGATGTCACAGCGCCCAAAGTTGTGCAGAGTAAGTCCCAGCAGCCGGTCAATTTCTTCGCGATTACGAACGTCGCAGGTCACGGCCAGCGAACGTTCGCTGCTGCCCGCGCGGCCACGAGCTGCCTCCACCCGGGCGGCATCGCGCGAGGAAAACACCACCGATGCGCCTTCCTCGAGAAAAATGCGGGCAATCGCTTCGCCAATGCCCATGGATGCGCCGGTCACCACCGCTACCTTGCCGCTTAATCGCATACCTGTTCCTATCGTTCCCTCAAAGGCAAGTCAAGCTCCACCTTCACTCCATGCATTCCTGCCTCCAACGGAACGCGTCGCCCGCTCGGCGGCTCGGTTCCTAATACGGCGTATAATCGCTCATGTAAGCCGAAACGCGGATGCTTCCGTGTGGCGGTGCGGCAGGATTCCCGGCTCACCGATGGCGCGGAATCGTTCTGGCGAGAGAGGTTTTCGTTCCCCATGACCCTTCCCCGGACGCTCGGCCAGCTTCGTCGCAGTACCTTCGCTGAAGAATGTCTTCGCAATCGCCGCGTTAAGGATGAACTTCGCGGCAACCTTATCGCCAAGCTCCGTCGCGGGGAAACCATCTTTCCCGGAATTGTCGGCTACGAAGATACCGTCCTCCCGCAGATCGTGAATGCCGTTCTCTCGCGCCATAACTTTATTCTGCTCGGACTGCGCGGCCAGGCCAAAAGCCGCATGCTTCGTGGGCTCACTTCGCTGCTCGATCCGCACATGCCCTATGTCGAAGGCTGCGAGATTCACGACAGCCCCTACACTCCCATCTGCCGCCGCTGCCGCGATGAAATAGCCCGCCAGGGAGACGACACTCCCATTGCGTGGCTCACTCCGGAAGATCGCTACGTGGAAAAGCTCGCCACCCCGGACGTTACCATCGCCGACTTGATCGGTGACATCGACCCCATCAAGGCCGCGCGCGGCGGGCACGATTTTTCCAGCGAGCTTACCGTTCACTACGGCCTGCTGCCTCGCGCCCATCGCGGCATCTTTGCTATTAACGAACTTCCCGACCTTGCCGGCAAGATTCAGGTCGGCTTGTTCAACATCATGCAGGAAGGCGACGTGCAGATTAAAGGCTACCCCGTGCGCCTGCCCCTGGATGTGGAACTCGTCTTCAGCGCCAACCCCGAAGACTACACCGCCCGCGGCAAGATCATTACGCCGCTCAAAGACCGCATCGGATCGGAAATTCGTACCCATTATCCGGCGACGCTCGATGAAGGCATCGCCATCACCGAGCAGGAAGCCTGGGCACAGCGCGACGGCCGTCAGCTTCACATCCCACGCTTTGTACGCGAGGTCATTGAGCGCATCGCTTTTGTTGCACGCGAGGACAAGCGTGTGGACAAACGCTCCGGGGTGAGCCAGCGCCTGCCGATCTCCTGCACCGAGAATGTTGTCTCCAATGCCGAGCGCCGTGCGGTCCTTCAGGACGAGCAGATTGTGGTGCCGCGCATCTCCGACATCTACGCTGCCCTTCCGGCCATCACCGGCAAGCTGGAACTCGAGTACGAAGGCGAGGTCAAGGGCGCGGATGCGGTGGTGCATGAACTCATTCGGACCGCCGTCGCCAACATCTTCGACACCTACTTCCACGGCGTCAACATGCAGCAGATTGTGCAATGGTTCGACCTGGGAGGCACAGTCCGCGTGCAGGATGCCACCTCCGCCGCCGAAGTGCTCGACGCGCTCAAAGGCATTCAGGGACTCTTCGACAAACTCGATGCGCTGGGCATCAAAGCCAGGGACGATCAGGAAATTCAAGTCTCCGGCGCCGAGTTCGTGCTGGAAGGCCTGTGGGCCCACAAACGAATTGGCCGAAGCGAAGAACGTGTCTTCAGCGCTGGTGAAAAACCCGCGCGCCGCAGCGAATCCCGCCCCG
>JBFXAV010000037.1:0-9961 GCA_050183935.1 Candidatus Korobacteraceae bacterium
GCAGTTGGCAGGCGGGGGAGCACCGTGCCCCACCCATCGCCGACGCTCCGCCGGGATTTCTCCAGGAAACTGGCTTAAGCCAGGAGCCCGTGCTGGGCGAGTCGGTTTCTGTTTCCGATGTGATTCAGGATGCTGGACGAACGGCAGCAGAGACGGATGTGGCCTCTGCACCCGCAGTAGTCGAGATTCCAAGACCTGTGGTCCAGAGAGAGCCGGCGTCTCCGCCCGTTGCCAGGTTTGCCGAAGCGGTAACCCCATCACGAGCGCCAGACGCGCCCATCACGATGGAAGAGCTGAGTTCGCGTTGCCGGTTCGTCGAGTGGAAACCGGATGCGCAGCGCATGCTGTCCTTTGATCTACGCGCCAGCAATCCGGTGGGACTGGAGGAGTTTCGCACTCTGCGGTCGCGGCTTTACCAGCTTCGGCAGAAGCAGAACTTGTCGCGATTGCTGGTTACCAGCGCGCTTCCGGGAGAAGGCAAAACATTTGTATCAGCGAATCTGGCGCAGGTGTTCGTTCGCCAGCGCGGCCGCAAGGTACTGCTGATTGATTGCGATTTGCGAATGTCGCGCCAGCATGAAGTTCTGGGAGCGCCTGTTACGCCGGGTGTTACCGACTACCTCAAAGGCGAAGTAGATGAGTTCCAGATCGTCCAGAAAGGACCACTGGACAACATGTTTTTCATCCCCGGCGGATCTTCAGTTTCTAATCCAGCAGACCTGCTGGCAGGCAATCGCCTGGCTCGGTTGCTGGACCGGCTTAGCCCGTTGTTCGACTGGGTTGTTGTGGACACTCCGCCTGCGGTTCCAATTGCCGACTCCAGTGTCATCGCCAATCTTTGTCATGGGGTTTTGGTAGTAGTGAACTCGGGGACAACTCCGTTCGACCTGGCGCAGAAGGCATGCCGGGAGTTCCGGCAGACGCCGATCCTGGGGACGGTGCTGAACCGCGTGCCCCAGCGCTCCACTTACAGCCGCTATTACTACAGCGGATACGATTCGTCGCAGGACTCAGCGAAAGGGTAGAAGCAGTGGTCCGCCTTTTTAGTATTTACCTTCCGGTCCGTACCCTGGTGCTGATGCTGGGAGAGGCGCTCATTTTTGTGGGCTCCTTTGTGCTGGCGGCTGCAATCCAGTGGGGACCTGAGTCTGCCGCAATTCTGAATGGCCCGAATTTTGCGAAGATATTGGCGATTTCGGCCATGGCAGTGGTGTGTGCGTATTACCTAGATCTGTATGATCCGCGGCAACTCAACTGCGGAAGCGAGGCCTACTCGCGCATGTTGATCGTGCTGGCCCTGCTTGCCTTTCTTTTAGCCGCTATCGGCTATTTCTTCCCGTCGTTTCTGATGGGCCGGCGTGTGTTTGTGGTTGCGCTGATCATCCTCACCATATCGCTGCTTTCCTGGCGGGCGGCCTATGCGTGGCTGGTGCGCAAACCGTATCTGCGTGAGCGGGTCTATGTGCTGGGCGCGGGAGACCGCGCGCGGACACTGATTGAAGCAATCCGTGAGCGGCCCGATGTGCCCATGGAGATCATCGGCTGGGCTGGCGCTCTCGGAAATGGTTCTTTTACCCGGGAAACTCTTGGTGAGGCTGTCGAGGCGCTTCATACGAAAGGGAAGGTGGACCGCGTTATCGTCGCGCTGAACGATCGTCGCGGGACCTTGCCGGTGCGGGAGCTGCTGGAGCTTCGCTTGCGTGGAGTGCGCGTGGAAGACGCAGCTTCGGTTCTGGAAAAGATGTCCGGCAAGATCGAAGTGGATGCGCTGCATCCGAGCGCGTTGATCTTCTCGGAGGGGTTCCGCTTGCATACGGGGTTGCTGGTTGCCAGGCGCCTGATTTCAGTCCTGATGTCACTGACTGGCTTGCTGCTGGTGTTGCCACTGATTCCCTTTGTCGTGCTGGCAATCAAGCTGACCTCGGACGGGCCAGTTCTGTTCCGACAGGAGCGAGTCGGTCGCTACGGGGAGACATTTACGTTATTCAAGTTCCGGACCATGCGCCAGGATGCAGAGAGCGGAACCGGGCCGGTATGGGCGGCGGATAATGATCCCCGCATCACCCCGGTGGGACGCTTCCTCCGCAAGAGCCGTCTGGATGAAATTCCGCAGCTCTGGAACGTTCTCAAGGGAGACATGGGCTTTGTGGGCCCGCGCCCCGAGCGTCCTGAATTTGTCCAATGGCTCACGGAAGCCATTCCGTACTATCACCTGCGCCATATGATCCGCCCGGGGGTAACGGGGTGGGCGCAGGTGCAATACCAGTACGGGGCTTCGCTGGAACAGTCCAAGCAGAAGCTGCAATATGATCTTTATTACATCAAGCACATGTCGCTCATGTTGGATCTGGTGATCCTGTTCAAGACCGTTAAAACGGTCATTACGGCGCGAGGGCTGTAAAGATGCAAAGCCAGTCCGCCAGCCTGGATTTTCCAGTAAACGTTCCAGGGCCTACCAGAGAAGCGTCCGGAGTTACATCTGCCTGGGACCCGGATGATGACCTGAATCAACCACCAGCTCCAGCGCCCCGGGAAAAGCGATGGGACCTCGCCTTTTTCGGCATCATGCTCTATGTGTTGGTGGAGTATTCGCGTCTTCCCGCGATGTATCCGGTTCTGGCCGTTCTCAATCTCGGCAAGGTAGCGCTGGTGAGCGCACTGCTCGGTCTGCTGTTTTCCTCGAAGCCCACTACTACTGTCCGCAGTGGAATCGGCCATATCGATGGAATTTATGTGTGGCTGCTGGTTGCGTGTTTTGCCAGCGCGTTGATGGCGGAATTTGCGGGACTGGCCTTCGGCGGCGCGCTGGAAGCCGTTATGTGGGTGATTATTTACGTGCTTATTTCCAGAATCGTAAATACCCCCTGGCGACTGCGCACGGTTGTATTCCTGTTTCTGCTACTGAACTTAAAATTGGGACAATTTGTGGTGCGGGGCTACTCGCAGGGAAGCGCCGGAGCCAGCGACCAGATGGTGTTTATCGCCAATGGTGTTGGCGGAGGATCCACGGGATTCTTTGCCAACTCCGCTGACCTCGGAGTGGCGATGTGCGTCGCATGGCCGATCGCAGTCGCGTTGTTGTTCTCACGCCCGAAATTCTTTACCAAAGGCCTGGTGTGGGGGTGTACCTTCGCCTGCCTGGGCGCCATTCTGCTCTGTGGATCGAGAGGCGCCGTGGTGGGCGCGGCGGGAATTGCATTAGGCGCATGGCTCAAGGCTCCCAAGAAAATCATTGCCCTGTTCCTGATCATTCTGCTGGTGGCTGGAATTTATCTTGTGTTGCCTGAAGCCAGTAAGAAACGATTTGAGTCCGCGAAAACCCCGGAGAGCGACAAGACTGCCAAGCACCGCATCGAGCTATGGAAGGCCGGACTCCGGATTTTTGCCGATCATCCTGTTCTGGGTATCGGGATTCACAACTATCGATGGGTCCGGTTTTACGATTATTGGATTCCCATTTTGAATGACCTAGCGACGGTGCCGCACAACTCATTCATCACAGGAATTTCCGAGTTGGGGTTGCTGGGGTTTCTGCCGTTCATCATGCTGTGGATCAGTTTCTTCCGTTTGAATTCGAGCACCCGCAAGATTTTGATCCGTGCCGGTCCGGAAGCCCGCCGAAGTTATGAGTATTGCTTTTCCGTAGGACTGGATATGGGAATGATCGGCTACCTTGCCAGCGGGACCTTTGTGTCGGTGCTGTGGTATCCGCACATTTTTGTGCTGACAGGGCTTGCGGCTGCAACCCACCAGATTGTTCTGGCAGAGCAGGCAAAGGCATCGAGTCAGCCGGAGGAGACGCCAGTTCGCCAGGTCGCCTGAGGCGGCTGGACTCTTATGATGCGCTTTCTTGCGCCCGCCGGTATGCCCTTGAATCTTGACGATTTTCTCGCGGGCATGCGCTCGCTTTGGAATCCTGCGGGCGATGGAGTTGCCAGCGCGATGCCCTTTACGGGAGCTCGTCACGTCTTTGGAGCAAGTTCTGGACGCGCGGCTCTGGTAATCATTTTTCAGGCGCTGCGGCGTTTGTCCCCGGAGCGATCCGTGGTGGCGATCCCGGGATACACGTGCTACTCCGTCGCCGCTGCTGCGGCGCGGGCGGGCCTGAGGGTGTATCCCCTGGAAATGAATTCGGCGTCGCTGGACATTGATTACGAGAGCGCAGCCAAGGCCCCGTATGACCAGTTTCTGGCAGTGCTCACGGCGAACCTGTTTGGTTTTGCCAGTGATGTCGGGCGGCTGTGCGAGCTTGCCTCCAAGAACGGAGCGTTTGTAGTCGACGATGCTGCTCAATCTCTTGGCACCTGTACCAACGGACAGCTGTCCGGGACAGGGACGGATGTGGGACTCTACAGCTTGGCGCGAGGGAAGGTTCTTCCTGTAGGCGGTGGCCTGATTGTGACCAAGCGTGATGACGTTGCATCCGGCGTGGCAGCGGAGATCGAAAAGCTAAATCGACCGGGGTTTGCTGATGAGTTGCGGACGTACACCGAACTGCTCGGCGTGAGCATTCTCTTCCGGCCCTGGCTGTACTGGCTTCCGAATCGTCTGCCGTTTTTGAAGCTGGGCATTACCGAGTTCGATACCACGTTTCGCGTGGAGCGCATGGCGCGCGTCTCCAGTGGCATGCTGCCGGGAAAGTTCGCGACGCTGAATGAGATTACTGCCGGACGTGCCGCCAAGGCCGCGTGGCTGAGTCGCCGGTTGCAGGCAGTTTCTGGCTTCACGGTTCCGGAACCGCCGCGCGGATGCAGACCGAGTTATATCCGTTTTCCCGTGCTTGCGCGGGGAATGGAGTCCCGCGACTGGGCGGTGAAGGCGTTGCGAGATGCCGGTATCGGAGCCAGCGCTTACTATCCCAGCGCTATGTGCGACATTCCGGAGATGAAACCGCACTTGGCGGATGGAGCAGCTCACTGCCCGGGTGCCGAAGATCTGGCACGCCGGTTGCTGACGTTGCCGGTACATCCCATGGTCCACGAGAGTGACATGGAGCGCATCTGCAATATTTTGGAAATGTGTCCTAACTAAACTATGTCTGTCACTGTCCAGTCTGAGCTCGTGGGCCCGGCGGAAGATTCCCTGGGAGTGGCCTCGCCGTCTTTTCCTTCGGGGTCGGCGCGGAAAAAGCGGGTGCTATTAGTGGCGTATGACTTTCCGCCGCGGCGCACCAGCGGTGTGTACCGTCCCACTGCCTTTACCAAATATCTTCCGCAATGGGGCTGGCTGCCGACGGTACTTACGATTCACCCTCCGCGGAACGCAGTTTCTGATGCCGGTCTTTTAAGCCGCGTGCCGGAGAGTGTGCGTATTGAGCGCACTCGGGAAATCCTGCTGAATGCGTGGGAAAACAGCGCGCTCCAGGCTGCCCGCTCTGCCGGCGCGCTCCAGCCAGCCGAAACGGCTGGCAGCACAGAAGCAGTCAAGACGGCCAGTGACCCAAGCCCGATGAACCGCATGTTGCGCTCCGTGGCCCGCATGGTGCGTTCCTGTCTTTATTTTCCTGATGAAACTGCTGGCTGGATTCCGTTTGCGATCTCCCGCGCGATGCAACTGAACCTGGCGCAGCGCTTCGACGCCGTGTACACCACGCACCCACCGCGCGCTGCTCACCCCGTGGGGCTATTTCTTTCCATGTTCGGTGGTGTGCCGTGGGTCATGGAGTTCCGCGATCCGTGGATTCTGCCGGAGCACGAAAGATCGAATATTCACCAGGGGTCGGCGCCACGCCGCAATGCCTGGTTGCATCGCGTAATGCTGAACCAGTCGCGGGCGGTGGTCACCGTTACCAAGCGGCACGCGGACGAACTGGAAAGCCATTTTGGAGTCAGCCGCGAAAAGCTTGCAGTGATCCACAATGGATTTGATGAAGATGATTTTCGCGGCCTGACGCCGGACGGCGAGGGAGTCTTCGATCCCAGGTTTATTAATCTGGCGCACTTCGGGACCATCTACCCTGGTTTCAGCGGACAATTCTTCCGCGCGGTAGCGGCTCTTCTGGAACGGGATCCGCAGCTGAAAAACAAGCTGCGTTTTCACATCGTTGGATTCCCAGACAGTGACGTTGAAGAGCTGACTCGTCGCGAGCCACTGAAAGATGTGGTCGTACTGCACAAGTTCATTCCGCACACCAAAGCACTACGCTCCATGGCCGCGGCCGATGCCCTGATGCTGT
Organism: Candidatus Korobacteraceae bacterium; assembly: GCA_050183935.1. Classification (GTDB taxonomy): domain Bacteria; phylum Acidobacteriota; class Terriglobia; order Terriglobales; family Acidobacteriaceae; genus DASZRZ01. The sequence goes on from JBFXAV010000037.1 coordinate 6,176, forward strand.
TCTACGGGCAGGAATACACCTCGCGAGCGTCAATTCCGGGGAAGCTCTACGAATATTTGCGGGTTGGCCGGCCAATTCTAGCAGTAGCGTATCCCGGAGGAGTTCAAGACCTGATTGAAAGTTCCCGTGCGGGATGGGTACTGCGCCCTGACGATCTGGAGGGCTTGACGCAGACACTCTCGCGCCTGATCGAAAGCCGCCTTGCCGGCCAGGATCCGGTGGTGCCGGACAGCAGCGTGATTGCTGGCTACCGTTACGACCGGCTGGCGCAGCAGGTGTCAGCGGTGCTCGACCGGGTGGTACATGCCTAGTCCGCGCCAGATCGCGCGCATGGCGGTGGCTTCCGCCTTTTACGCTTCGGGTGGTTTTGAAGCGATACTAAAGCGCCAGGCGGAGAGCGGCGCGGTTTGCATTCTAGGGTTGCACCGCGTGCTCACGGAAGAGGAGATGCGCGAATCCCACTCCGAGCCCGCCATCATTCTGAGGAAAGATGTTTTTGCGGAGTTGTGCAAATTCCTGCAAAGGCATTTCGAAGTTGTCACACTGGCCTCAGTTCTCGCGGGGGACGCCACGATTTCAAAGAGCAAACCTCGTTGCGTTCTAACTTTTGACGACGGCTGGCGGGACAATTACAGCAATGCCCTTCCGGTGCTGCGCGAATTTGGCTTCGTGGCTACGATTTTTCTGGCTACGGCCATGATGGATTCAGAATCAACCTTCTGGGTGGAGCGCGTGCGCTCCTGCGCCTCCGACGAGGCGCGATGGCGCCGTTTGCGGGAGCATGTGGCAATGCAGACCGGGAAGCCCGCCGAGCAACTTGCGCCGCGGGATGTCACCGAGCACCTGAAGCGCATGTCTACCCGCCAGCGGGAGCAGATCATTATCGAGACCATCGGCACACTGCCGCCGCCAAGCTCCAGCGATCACATGCTGAAGTGGGAACAAGTCATGGCCATGTCGCGTGACGGCATGGATTTCGGAAGCCATACGGATACTCACCCGCTGCTTCCCTATGAAACTCCGCAAAGTGTAGATGAGGAGCTTCGGGTCTCACGGCAAAAGCTCGAAGCCCGGCTTATATCAGGTTCCGGTGGCTTTGCGTATCCGAACGGATCGTGGAACGATAAGAATCGCCACCAAGTACGAGATGCCGGCTACACCTGTGCCGTTACAACCCAAGCGGGCTGGTTTCGTCCGGGCGACGACGCGTTCTGCATGCCTCGAATCTTGTTGCACGACGGCAGCGTTACCGGGCCGAATGACTGCTTCTCTCCGGCGGCCGCGGCCTTTTCGCTGACGGGGTGGCGCTGAAATGACGGTGCTGGTCACGGACGGCAACCAGCGGGCCACGCTGGCCGTAGTACGGTCGCTTGGCAAGCTTGGGATCGGTGTCACTGTGGGGGAAACCAGCATCCCGAGCCTGGCGTCCAGTTCGCGACATTGTGTTCGCGCCTTCCAGTATCCGTCTCCGCTCACGTCGGAGCGCGAGTTTACCGATGTGCTTACGCAAGAACTCGACAGTGGTCGCCATGAGGTTTTTTTGCCTATGACGGATGTTGCCTGCCGAATTGCCGCGGAGTTGGCGCCTCGCTTTCCGCAGGTGACGATTCCTCTGCCGTCACCGGATATTTTGTTGCGCACCCAGGACAAGGGGGCGGTGGTGGATGCGGCACGTCAGGTTGGGCTGAGTTGTCCCAAGACGTACACCGTACAGGACAGGAAAGAGCTCAAGGTACTTTCACAAACTCTTGCGTATCCCGTGGTGGTGAAACCTAGGTTTTCTGTATATCGGGCTGATGGGCGCTGGCTTCGTACTCAGGTGCAATACGCGCATAGTTCCGAAGATCTGATGTCGAGGTATGTCAGCGCCTCGGCCCAGGTCGCGAACCCACTGATCCAGGAGCTGGTTCCCGGTGATGGCATGGGAGTCTTCCTACTGATGTGGGATGGCGAGCTGAAGGCAGCTATGTGCCATCGGCGGATACGCGAGAAGCCTCCCACCGGAGGGGTGAGCGTTTTACGCGAGACCATTGCTCCCGATCCGCGATTGGTATCTGCATCGGAGGCGCTGCTCAAACAGCTGGGATGGCAGGGTGCGGCCATGGTGGAGTTCAAAGGAGACAAAGATCCCTGCGTGATGGAGATCAATGGCCGGTTCTGGGGATCGTTGCAGCTCGCCATCGATGCCGGCATGGATTTCCCTGCAATCTTGTACCGGTTGTGCTGCGGCGAAACCATTTCCCCAAGCTTTGAATATCGGGTGGGAGTGAAAAGCCGGTGGCTGGCAGGAGACCTGGACCACCTTTTGCTTCGCCTGCGCAACGGGCACGCTGTTTCCCGGCCATTGCCGTCGCGGGCAAGAGCCGCCGCCGAGTTCCTTCGATTTTATGAAAGGGATACGTTCTACGAAATAGAAAGGACCGACGATCCGGGACCAGCGTACTTTGAGTGGAAACGCTATGCGTCGGACCTGCTGGCAAGCCTTCGGCGTGCTCCGGCTGTAAGGCAAGAAAGCTAACCAGCGTTCACTATGGATAAGAAGATCACAGTGCTGCACACCATTGAAACCGCCGGTCCCGGTGGAGCAGAGACGGTTGTGCTGCAGTTGGCCACGCTGCTGAACCCGGAGCGGTTCCGCTCGCTGGTCGTGCTGCCAGAGCGGCGCTGGCTAGGGGCAGAGCTGGAAGCCAGGGGAGTGCCGACGTTTTATGTGCCTTCTAAGGCATGGTATGACCTACAGACTCCAATGGGGTTGGTACGCACCATACGGGACAAACACGTGGACGTAGTTCATTCGCATTTGCCCTACCAGAATTTCGACGCCTGTCTGGCCGGAGCTTTGACAGGAAGAAAAACTATCGTTACCTACCACGGACCCGTAGAGTTGGAGCATGCTGGTACGTGGCCAAGCCGCATACGCCTGGCAACGGTGCGCCGCCGTGCGGACTCGGTAGTGGTGGTATGCGACTTTGTTGGCCAGATGCTGGTAAACCTGGGCTTCGACGCCGGCAAGATTGTGCGCATTTATAACGGAATTCATGTGAACGGAGCAGGGAACAGCGTGCGCGGTAAGTTCCGCCGGGAACTCGGCATTGACCCGTCGATTCGCCTGGTCGGAATGATCGCCAACGTCCGCAAGAGCAAGGGGTACGAGTTTTATGTGCGCGCCGCGGCCAAGGTGCTGGAACGTTATCCAAACGCCGTGTTTGTAGGCGCCGGGGATATCGATGAGCAGTTGGGCGCGCCCATCCGCAAGCTGATGTCTGACTTGGCACTGGGGGATCGTTTCCGACTGCTGGGATTCCGCTCGGACGTTCGCCAGATTCTCGAAGACTTGGATTTGACGGTGCTGGCTTCCACCAGCGAAGGCATGCCCCTGGTGACGATTGAAGCCATGGCGGCCAGCAAACCGCTGGTAGTGACTCGTTGCGGCGGACCTCCGGAGGTAGTGGAGCACGGAACAACCGGCCTGACTGTGCCGCCAGGGGACGCTGATGCTCTGGCGGAGGCGATTCTTTCCATGCTCCAGCGCGACGACACCGCCGAAATGGGAAGGCGCGCGCGCGCCAAAGTGGAGCGGGAATTTTCTATCGAGAAAATGATAGCCAGCTACGAGGAACTGTATACGCGGACCGTGGAGGCCGCCTGACCCATGGTGTGGCTCTTCTGGATCAGCGCTGCGTTTTTGGCCTACACCCTCGCAGGGTATCCCGCGATTCTCTTGATAATGTCGCGCGTGCGCAGTCGAGGTCACCGGCGAAGCACGATCTGGCCTTCCAGCACCGG
>JBFXAV010000038.1:0-9914 GCA_050183935.1 Candidatus Korobacteraceae bacterium
CCCGATACCCCGCCGCAACCAGTTCATTCACCTGCCGGAGCACCTCCTCCAGCCTCAACGAACGGCTCTGCCCCCGCACGGATGGAATCACGCAGAACGAACAGCGGTTGTCGCACCCATCCTGCACCTTTAGCGTAGGACGCGTGCGCTCGGCGCCAGCGCCGAACACTGGCGCGGCCTGAAGCTCGGTGTGCGCGAAGATATCACCGACAAGAATTCTGGAGGCGCCGGAAGGGATGCCGGAAGCCGGTACAGAATCTTTAGGAACTTCGCATCTACTGAACACGGAACTCGCCGCCCTGAGCGCCCCTAAAGAAACAAATCCGCTGCTCGCAACCTCGGCAACCTGGTGTTTGTGGGAGTTCCCAACCACCCAACTCACGCCCGGCAGCGCTGCCAGCTCTTCGGGAGCGCGCTGCGCGTAACATCCGGTGACCAGGATCTGGCACCCGGGATTGCGGCGATGCAGGCTGCGAATACGCGCTCGCACATCCTGGTCCGCCGCCGCTGTGACTGTGCAGGTATTCAGGACAACAAGATCGGCGTCGTGGGACTCAACGCTCTTGGTTAGGCCGCGCTCGGTAAGTTGCCGCTCCATCGTCGCGCCGTCGGCTTGCGTCGCGCGACAGCCGAAGTTTTCCACATAGAAGCTCGGCACGGTGCTATTATACCCACACGTTTGGGATGGTTAACGCGCTGGATACGCATCACAGCGCCTGCAATACTTTCACAACCCAAGTTCCCCGGTTCGCATCAGATAGGCTGCTCACTTCCCCTGGAGGCTTCCATGAAGCGCCGTATTCTGTTGGTCGATGACGAACTCCCCATACTGCTTACTCTAAAAGCGATTCTCGAAATGAATGGATTTGAGGTGGAAACCGCCGCCTCCGCCCGTGAAGCCGAGGGCAAACTCGGCGCTGGGATGTTTCACATGGTCATCACCGACATGCGCATGGAGCACGAAACTGCCGGATACGATGTCATCCGTGCGGCTCGCCGACAGTCTTACAATCCCGCAACCAGCATTCTTACCGCATTCCCTTCGCTGGGCAATGACTGGAAGAGCCATGGAGCGGAACAGATGCTCGTGAAGCCCGTCAACACACAGGATTTGTTGCGTCAGATTGAAGCTCTGCTCATTTCTCACGAAGACCACAAGCGTGCTAACGCCCAGGCGGCCGCCGGAAGCTCAACCCGCGGAGCCAGCCCACGCGCTTCCAAACGCAAGGCCGGATAGCAGTCTTTAAGACAATCTTCAGCCCCGCCATGCGCAGAACTTTTTATCAGGCTGCGGGAACGGCCTGTTCTTCAGAAAGAGAGTTGTGAGCGCGCACACTTCTCCCGAAAGGCGGGACAGAATGGGGACAGGTCACTCTGTAGACCCTCCGGCGTAGTCGGCGAGTTCTCTCCTGCTTCCCTTGACTTGTCAGGCGGAGGCCGCAGCCGTCCGCTTCTGCTGGAAGCACTCGCGACAAAACACTGGCCGCCCCTGCGTCGGCCGGAACGGAACCGTGGTTTCCTTCCCGCACTGGGAGCACATCGTGCGGGTTTCCACCTTGGGGTAGCTGCCCGGGGTGACCGTGCCTAATGCCCCAGCACGCTTCGACTTGCAAGGCTTGCAGCGCTTGGGCTCGTTCTTGAACTGCTTGTCGTGGAAAAACAGTTGCTCGCCGGCGGTGAAGACGAAGTCGGCGCCGCAATCGATACACTTCAAAATCTTGTCCTCGAATTCCATGGAAGAGCTCCCTTCAGCCCGTGTGCCCATACGTCCCCGCTCAACGCCGTCATACAAGAAGCGCCAAGCCTGAATCGCAAGGTCGTCCAAAGTGGCCCAACTGGTCCCATCGAACCGAAGGGAACCAGCTACTCACAACAACTGCCCGGTTAGGATCAAGCAACAATCCAGCCGGCTGTATGACTGCCATGTATAAGAACCAACCAACTGCGTATCCATGGAACTTCGAGTTGTCAAAGAACCTGCAAAAAATTAAAGAACAGTGGGCCGTCCGAAGGATCGGCTACGGCCCACGAGGTTTATTCCTGCTCCTTTCGCGCCTTTTTGCGGCTGCGCTTCCGCGCTAGCGCTTCCTTCGCGCGTTTCTTTTCACCCGGCTTCAGGTAGAAGGAGTGTCGCTTCACTTCTTTAATGATGTCCTCTTGCTGAACCTTCCGCTTAAAGCGGCGAAGTGCGTTCTCAAGGGACTCACCATCTTGAACCCTTACTTCTGCCAAACTGGAAAACACCCCCAAACCTTCCCGGATGGGACCTGTAAGTTATGGCAAGGTTCCGCACCCAAGTCAAGCCCACAGCCGCTTGTTCAGGGTTTTTTTTCGCCGTTATGGCTAATTTTTTGGGCTAGCGCTAGAACGTAACCCTCAGGGAAAACTGCACCTGTCGTGGGGCATAAGCATTGCTGGGAGAGAGAAAATTCCCATTTCGCCGGTAGTGTGCCGGGTAACGCCGCCCTCCTGCTGTGCGCTGCTGGGAGACAAAAGTAGCCGCGGAACTCAAAAACCCATCGTCACTTAGGTCGACCCGCTGATTCACCCGGTTGAAAAGGTTAAACGACTCCGCAAGCAGCTCCAGGCGCACGCGTTCCCGCAGGAGAAAACGCCGCTTCAGCCGCAAAGACGTAGTCGCATAGTCCGGTCCAGTGAAGGAGTTCCGGCGGTATCCCGGCAGGCGGTCATTACCGCTGTTGGCATCACCATTGGGGTCTCCCACTACCCGGGCGTTCACCGGACGCCCACTGCCCAGCGTCACCACGCCGCTCACGACCCAGTCGTTGAACAACTTCCCCAGCAACGGATTTTCGCGATGGAACGGCCTGGGCTCGGCAATCCACGAGAACACAAACCGATGCCGCTGGTCCGTCACGCTCAACCCGCGCTCCGACTGCGGCTCGAAGGAGTTCTGCACCGTTGCCGGACGTCCCACCACCAGCGCGTCCTGCCCGTCATCAATCGCTTTGGCCCAAGTATAAGCTGATCGAAAATAAAGACCGTTGGTCATGCGGCGGCGAGCGGAAAGCGTAAGCCCGTGGTACACACTGCTGGCGGCGCTCTCAAATACATTCACCGCGCCTAACTGCGGCACGGGCCGCTGCGTGTCTACCAGGCATGGCGGTATTCCGCAGCTTCCCGACCACTCCGCAAACGTATTCACCGTATAGAAATCGCCGGTGAAATTTTCCCCGCTCTCATCGAACACGGGATACTGCACCACTACGGGTGACGGAAGATTCACGTCCCGCGCCCGAATCAGGTTCTGCCCATGCACATACAAGTACGACGCCCCTACCGCCAGCCGCTGCGCCACTTCCCGCTCCAGGCCGAAACTGGACTGCAGCACCACCGGAGTACGGAAATTGGGGGCGAAGGCGGAAACATCGGAAGTAACCATTGCCGCCACTCCTGCAGGAGGCTGACAGACAATCGCGTTTCCTGCGCAGCTCACCAGCGGATTCGGATACGCGGGAAATACCTGCCGGTGAAGAAAATTCTCGTTGTCCAGCAGCAGGTGGCTGCGGTTCATCCCATTCTCCACCTCAACCGCCGACGCATAAATGGACGGAATCCGCGGATAGAACAATCCGGAACCACCCCTTACCACCAGAGGACGGCTCTCCCCGATTCGATAGGCAAAGCCCACGCGCGGAGCAACGTTGTTCTTGTCGGAAGGAACTCTCCCCGACCCCGGCCATAGCGGATTTGCTGCCAGCCGGTCGCTGCGAAAACCCTGGTAGTCGTAGCGCGCTCCCAGGCTGAGTGCGAGGCTGTTGGTGACGCGAATCGTATCCTGGGCAAAAAGGGCCAGATCACGGCCATTCGGATAGGAAACCGCTGAACCAAAGTTCTGGCTATAAAAACGCGGAACCGTGTGCGCGTAAGCGCGCAGTGGCGTCAGCGTCAGGCCATTCAGTTCCGGCACGAAAGTAAATGGATTCACGTTGATGTCGCTGAAGGTGTACTGCCCGCCAAACAACAGTGGAAAGAAGTTGTAGGTCCATGACTGCAGGAAGTCCGCGCCAAACTTCCAGGAGTGCCTGCGGTTTTCCAGCGTGAGCGTCTCCGTAACATGCAGCTTGCGTTCGCGCGTGCTGCGCGGAAGAATGCTGGAACGCCCAAAGCCGTCAATCACATCGAAAATACGTGTGCGTGGAAATTCGGAGTTGGAAGTCGAATCCTGCACGTCGCGCGAGAACTGCGCCCGCAGCTGGCTGCTGGTACGGTAGCCGAGCGCGCTGGTGAGCGAGAGCACTCCACTCTCGGTTTTTACCTGCTCTTCACCATTCTCGCTGATTCCGAAATTGGTGATGGGACTCGCAGAGTCGAAAAAGACGTTATTCTCGCCGTAGTAGCGCGACGTGTTCAGCCGCGCACTCAGGAAGTGTGCCGGGGTAAGTGAAAAATCAAACTTCACAAACCCTGCGTTTCCATCCAGCCGCGAGCGGAACTCCCCACCCATTTGGGAGAGCGCCTGGCTGGTAGCCAGCACCAGGTTGTAATCGCTCAGCTCAAAATCTTGCGGCCGGGGCACCAGTACCGACGATCCATTCAGAAAACGCACCACCGTGGGCACGCGAAATACGTGCTGGTCAAAGCCTCCGAAGAAGAAGATTTTGCCTTTCTTCACCGGGCCGCCAATCGTGAACCCGAGCTGATGTTGGCGGTCCTCCGGCTTGAAGTCCACATACGGATGCCGAGCATTGAAGGTGTTGTCGCGCACATAGTAGAACGCGCTGCCGCGCAGCCGGTTCGAGCCGGACTTGGTGACGACGTTGACTACGCCACCCCCAGCGCGTCCCAGTTCCACCCCGTAAGAATTGGATGAGACGCGAAACTCCTGCACCACATCATTGCTGAACTGGTAGGGAGCACGGTAGCGCCCGCGAGCCTGCGCAAAGAAACCGTTGTTGCCATCCGCGCCATCCACCAGAAAGCTGGAATACACGCCGCGCACTCCGCCGAAGGCGAGATCGCCCGTAGTGGAAGACGTCAATCCCCGCGGGTCTTCATTCACCCCCGGCGTGAGCAGAGCAAGATCGGTGAACCGCCGCCCATTTAATGGCAGCTCGCTGATTTCGCTCTCCTCCAGCACCGAGGAGACTGCGCTCGACTGGGTTTCCACCATCCCCGATTCGGCCGTTACAGTCACCGTCTCCTCGCGAGCGGTCAGCGTGGTGCGGAGCGTCATCTCCACCAGTGCTCCTACCTCAAGCCGCAGGCGTGTGCCACCGAACATCCCTGATGCTTCCGCCTCAATCGTGTACTCCCCCGGAGGCAGCAACTGGAACGTGAAGCGTCCATCGTCACTGGAAACCACTGAGCGCTCGATTCCGGTAGCAATGCTGGTAACACGCACCAGGGCGCCGCTTAACCGGTTACCGGCGGGATCCTCCACCAGGCCGCCCACGCCCGCTGTAGCAACGTCCTGCCCCCAAAGGACGGGACAAGAAAAAAGAAAGAAGAAGAACGAGACGAAAACCGCACAAATCTTGTAAGGGGTAATATTCCTCATTACGGTTGGCCCGAGGCGGATTATGTATCACAGCAGCTGGCGGTTCCAAAGAGGAACTTACCCAAATGAGGCAAAAGGATGCGGATTCACGGCGGGTCCACCCTGGTGCGCAGCGCCAGGCGCTCCAGGATGGACCCATGCCGGCTCGGGGGAGGCCTCAGCAGCAAGAATCATTGATTCATTGGACCACTTGCTGCAGCAACTGATGCCATGTCTTCATATATGTAGCGGCCCAGCGGCGGTTGCGCCACCAGTCGCGTCCAAAACGCGCTGGGTCCGGAACAGCTGCAACCGACCAGGAATACTGACCCAAATCGCGCGTGTACGTCCCATAGGCCAGCCTCGAGTTCTGCGCTGAGGCCACCAGCAGCACGCGGCGGACATTCAATTCATCCAGGCATTCCGCTAGCGCAAACTCGCTCTCCCCTGACTCAGGACACACTCGCACAAACTTCCTCAGATCGTTTGCTGTGACGCCCACAAAATGCACAGCGCGCTCGGCATCACTGGGGCCGGGCCCATATCGTGCACCGTCAACGGAAAGCACCAGCCATCTCGCCTTTTCCTCGCGCAGCAGCCGCAATGCCTCCCAGTAAAGCTCGTCTCCTTCGTTCGGCCCGTAGCCGATCACCACAGCATCGGAGGGACGCGCATTGTCCACCACCAGAAATTGCGCCGTGCTGCGAGCGGCAAAGCGCGCGCCGAACAGCAGGGCAACCGTCAAGAGGACCCCTGCAATCGCGGCGGAACCCCGGTGTTCACCCGAGCACCACCGCCATCGTCTCCTACGAATTGTCGCTCCAGTTGCCACCACAGAAGCTTTTCCCACTCCAATGCACTGGTAAGGGTCCAGGAACGCCGCGCCCACCAGCGCAAACCGAATTGCTCCGGCTCACGAACTGCCGCCACCGACCACTGTCGCTCAGGTGTCATCGTTGCGAACGTCGAGAGCGCTCTGCGCGTGTGATACTCGGAGGTCACAATCAGCGCAGAAGAAGCTCCCAGTGCATCCAGGCAGCCGGCAGACTCTACTGCTTCGGTAACCGTCGAGTCCGCCGCAATACCGCATACCGAGATACGATCTGCCAGATTGCCCGCCGTCGCTGCTACATACCGCCGCAAGCGGTCTGCCTGGGTCTCCCCGAACCTTCGATAGGAGGCATCCCGGTTCACCACCACTCGGCTGCCGTACCCTGCCTTTAGCAGCTCCAGTGCCCTGCGGTAGCGCGCGTCGCCACGGTCTCCACCGAGTACCAGAATGACGTCTGACCTGCTGGGCCGATCAACAACCAGGAACTCACCGGAACGGGTCGCAATCCAGATCACTCCCAGCAACAGCGGCACCGCCAGCCTCTTACAGATCAACCACCGCACGCTGCAAACAGCCCGCTTGCCGCCGCTTCTGGAATCCCCACGCAATCCTCTCGTGACCCCTTCCACCTGACGCCTTCGAGTGTGCCTCCGCTGCTCGCGAACTCGCTACATGCAAGGCGGTGCAGGCCAGGTTCCCAGGCCCATTTCGGTGTTGAGTCTCAAAACGGGAGCGCCAGGAAATAGCCCGAACCCCTAGCCTGACCCGAAAGACGGCATCATCGCGAGCGAAGCGAGGGACCTGCTTTTAACAGTTCACCGCCAGCCTCCAATTCCAGATTCCCGCTGCATCGTGGTATGTTCGTGAGTTTCCAGATGCCACAGAACTCCCGGTAAGCGGGAGCTTCGACGCGTTCCGTGGGAGACAACAGCGATGATTCGACCGTACAAGGGAATCCTGCCGCAGATACCGGCAACGGCCTACGTGGATGAGTCCGCGCAGGTCATCGGCGACGTGGTCCTAGGCGAGCACTCCAGCGTTTGGATGAACGCCGTGGTGCGCGGCGACGTGAACCTTATCCGCGTGGGAGCGAATACCAACATTCAGGACAACTCCGTACTCCACGGCATGCGCGGACAGTTCACCGTAGTTTTGGGAGACTGGGTCACGATTGGCCATTCCGTAACGCTGCACGGATGCACCATCGAGGACCGCTGCCTGATCGGCATGGGGTCCATCATCCTGAACGGAGCGCGCATTGGCGCCGGCTCCATCATTGCCGCTGGAACCGTGATCCCGGAAGGAACCGTGGTCGAACCCGGCTCACTGTGGATGGGCGTTCCCGGCAAGTTCCGCAAGAAGTTGGGCGACCAGGACCAGGAATCCATCCTGCGCTATGCCAAAAATTACTTAGAATATAAAGAGCAGTACTTCAAAGAGCTTGCCGGGAGAACGCGATGAAGCTGAAAGTGATCGTTCACGAGGCCGAAGAGGGAGGGTTCTGGGCAGAGGTCCCTGCCATTCCAGGGTGCGCTACACAGGGAGAAACAATTCAGGAACTGCTCGCGAATCTCTATGAGGCAATAGAAGCCTGTATGTCTGTCGATATGGAGCAGGTCAAGACATCTAGCCGCGATCAGGTACTCGAAATACGGGTATGAAGTCGCTTTCTGGAAAGGAACTGGGGAAAGTGTTGGAGGAGCATGGCTGGCAGCTCCTTCGAATCCATGGAAGTCACCACATTTATGGGAAGTCAGGGTTGATAGCGCGACTCTCTGTACCCATGCATGGCAACCGAGCAGTGAAGCGAGGGTTACTGCTGCACCTTCTAAAAGCAGCTGGTATTGATCCCGCCGAGCTCTAACGTTATCTCAACTTCAACTAATACAGCCTTGATCAAAGCCATCCGAGGAACCCGCGACCTGCTGCCGCCCGATACGGCGCTGTGGAATTTCGTCGAAACCGCCGCGCGCGATGTCTTCCGCGCTTACAACTTTCACGAAATCCGCACCCCCATCCTGGAGGCCACGGAACTCTTCGCCCGCTCCGTCGGCGAGGAAACCGACATTGTCTCCAAGGAGATGTACACCTTTGAGGACCGCGGCCGCGCCGAGAGCGACAAGGGCCAATCGCTTACCCTGCGTCCCGAGAACACTGCCGGAGTCGTCCGCGCCTACATCGAGCACAAGCTCTGGGAGCGCCCCGGCGTGCAGAAGCTCTACTACATGGGGCCGCAGTTCCGCCGCGAGCGACCGCAGAAGGGGCGCTACCGCCAGTTCTTCCAGATTGGCGCGGAGGTCATCGGGCCTCCCGCATCCGGCAGCGAATCCCCGGCCCGCGATGCCGAACTTTTGGAGATGCTCGCTACCTTGCTCGATCGCCTCGGCATCAGCAACTGGACCCTGGAACTCAACTCCGTCGGCTGCGCCAACGACCGTCCGCGCTACTTCGAGGCCCTGCGCGCCGCCATCGAGCCGGTGAAGATGCAGATGTGTATCGACTGCCAGCGCCGCGCCGAAACCAATCCGTTGCGTGTGCTCGACTGCAAGGTACCTGCCGACCAGTCGATCATCGAAAAGCTGCCGCGCATGATCGACTATCTCGATGATGCCTGCCGCCAGCACTTCGAAGAAGTTCAGGCCATCCTCAAGGCAACGGCGATTCCCTATGTGCTCAACGACCGTCTGGTGCGCGGGCTCGATTACTACAGCCGCACCGCGTTCGAGTTCACGCACGGTGCGCTAGGCGCTCAGAATGCCATCCTGGGAGGCGGACGCTACGACGGTCTCTCGGAAACCCTGGGAGGCCCACGCGCTCCCGGCATCGGCTTCGCCATCGGCGAAGATCGCCTGGTGCTGGCCCTCAGCGAAGCCGAGAGCGCAACCGCTATCACTCGACCCATTGACGCCTACATAGCTCCCCTCGGCGCAGGAATGAACCGCGAAGCCGCTCGCCTGGCCCGCGAGCTGCGCCGCCACGATCTGATTGTGGAACTCGGCGACGACACCTTCCGCATGAAAAAATCGCTCGAAACCGCCAGCAAGCTGGGCGCACGCTTCGTCGTTATCGTCGGCGAAAATGAGGCCGCCTCAGGTCAGTTCGCGGTGAAAAACCTGGCAACAGGCGAGCAAGTCAGCCTTGCGAGAGAGAAGATTGCGGAGCGTTTGCAGCGGGTGTGATCAATGGCCAAGAAAAGGCCGGGGCACTTGCTGCCCGGCCTGTGTTATTTACAGTGCGCTGCAAATCCAACCGGTGCAGCTGCTTTTTCGGAGTTCTTCACAAAGTCGCTGCAATCCCGCACAACGAAGGCGAGCGTGCGCAGCACGTTTCCCACGGTGCAGAAGATCGCTTCTTCACCGCTGTTGAACCCCCGCTCCAGGTGGGCATAGGCACAATTACGACAGAGCGAACCATCCGAGATGTTTTCCGCCATCAGGGACACACGATCCGCCCCATCAGCAACATTGATGTTCAGAAAAATGAATTCAGGCATATAACCTCCTTGCCCTGCCATGCAGGACGCTGATACGGCGCGCTACCTGTGTACGTGCCCATCAGGGACAGACTTCTTCCATCTCACCC
>JBFXAV010000039.1:0-9880 GCA_050183935.1 Candidatus Korobacteraceae bacterium
ATTACTTCTTTCACGAATACATGGGGGTGCCCAGACGAACTTACTCGCCTGGGATTTCTAATTTTCGGGTACCCGGAGAACTGCTGACTATCTTTTCTGACTTCCAATCCCAGCCACTTCCTCGTAAAGCTCAGGCAGACGCCGGGCGTGCTCTGGAGAGTCGCCGAATCGTGCGCGTTCATAGTGCTCGGTGAATGTGGCGACGGACTTGCGCAGGTCCGGTTCCGCAATGGCTTCCACGAACTCGGCAGGAGTCATCGTGGGCTGCTTGCTCAATCCGCGGCGCGCCAGCGTACGCGTCATGCGCTGGTACCAGAGGCTGGCTGCCGCCTGCGGAGCATGCGCAGGATCGCGCGCCAGCCGCAGGTTGCGCACTCCCCGCAATATTCGCCGCAGGTTCAGCAACAGCACCACAAGCGCCAGTGCAAGCAAGGCCATGGCTCCCCAGCGAAGCGGCGCCTGCGATGCCCGTTCCTGCGCCGAACGCGCCCTGTCCACCAGTGACTGATAGTGATGGCGCGCCCACAGGCGCACATCCTCAGCTATCTGATGGCTTTTGCGGCTGACCGTAGTGCTGAGCGTGCGCTGGTGCAGAAAGTCGTAGTTGATGACCCACTCCCGCCAGAACTCGCGTCCGGCATCGAGATACAGCAGCAGGCGCGCCCATGTATTGCGCGAAGGCGATGGGTCAGGCGGCGTGGGATCGAAGCTCACCCAGCCGTAGGCGGGAAGAAAGACCTCCACCCAGGAGTGGGCATCGCGTCCTCGGATGATGTACTTGCCGGTCAGGTCGTTGAACTCGCCCGCACGAAATCCATTGACGATGCGCGAGGGAATGCCCAGCGTCCGCAGCAGCACTGCCATGGAGGAGGCGAAGTATTCGCAGTGTCCTTCTTTCCTCTCGAAAAGGAAGTAGGCCAGGGGATCGCGTGGTCGGCTCGCGGCCATTTGCAGGGAGTACCCCAGATTGGACGTCAGGTAATTCTCGATGGCGACGGTCTTGTCGTAGTCCGTGGTCGCCGTGGAGGTGACGCGCTGCGCTAGCTCCCGGATGCGCGGGTCCAATTCTTCCGGAAGCTGCGTGTACGCGGCGACAACCTCGGGAGGGGCATCGCCGGAGCGGTTGCGCAGCAGTCCAGGCGTGGTATGGGGCAGCATGGAAGTAGCTTCGTAACTTTCGGTGATGCGGCGACGGTCCAGGTTGTAGACCGAGCCATTGGCATCAATGCCGAGTTCCCGTATGCGGGATTGCACGCTTGCTGCTACTGGGGCAAGGAACAGCACGTTGGTTCCCACCGGTTCCATCACGACGCGATAGCGCAGCGGGTGGAAACGGTGCTCGCCATTCATAGCGGCAGCGTTGCTTTTGCGTAGCTGCGGACGCCATAGGTCGAAACGTCCACCGGCGCCGGTGGCTATTTCCATTAACTGATCAGCAGGGTTGTACCAGAGGGATCCATCGAAGTGCGTAAGGGCCACGCCGCGCCACTTTAAGTCGGCTCCCGCGATGGCGGATTTCTCGGCAGGAGACTCCGATTCGTTCAGCTCGATGTGCATCACGACTGTGTTGGACTGTTTAATCCTGCCGATTTCGCCCAGTTCCACGCTTTCGCTGAAACCACTCACAAATTCATTACGTGGCGAGTAGGAACTGAGGTATCCGGCGGAGAGGCGTGGCAACAGGAAAAACAATCCCAGCGACGTCACCAGAGTTCCAACGGAAAGCAGGATTCCGACCGCGGAAAGCGAGTGGGTAAGCGGCGTCAGGGATGCGGGCGTAGCCAGACTGCGCGGGCCGCTGCCCGCTGCCGCCAGCGAACGGCGGATTTCCATGCTGAGGAAGGTAACGACCGCGATCACGAAGAACAGGCAGAACGAAATGAGGAAAGTCGTATCCACCGTGAGCACGGAGGCGGACAGCACCGAGAGAAACGAAAGAATGATGAGGTACAAATGATCGCGTTCGCGCTGGATGGAAAACAGCTTCACCACCATGCTGAACAGCACCAGGTGGACGCTGGCGGTGACGTAGCTACGGGAAAGCAACAGAAAATCCAGCGCAAAGAACAACAGGTAAAGCATGGTACCGATCGACGTCCAGCGCTCCGGGATGACTACCGCGTGGTTACGGATCAGCAGAATAGCGCGGATGCCAAGCGCCAGCGACACTCCCACGACGGAGATAATGTCGAGTTTCCCTGTGCCGGCAAGCGTGGCGAATCCGGTGGCGACCAGAAGAAACAACGAGCCCTGAAAGTAGCGTTCCACCAGCGCCGCCTCGGGAGAGCGCGGTGCTGTAGCGGCGGTCGCAACGGGCAAGCTGGCCATCATCGCTTATTGTTCGTCATGCGCGTCGGGAAGGGAAGTAGCGAAAGTGCAGCGTGCGTCCTTGAGACCAAAGAGCGGGGAGACCAAAGAGCGAGAAGACTAAAGCGGAGGCAGGGAAGCGCGGATGGTAAAATCATCTGGGTCGGGCATCGGCCCCGCGCAACGCACTCCCGCCAACCCCGCCAGGTCCGGAAGGAAGCAACGGTAACGGGCTCTTGCGTGTGCAGCGGGATCACCGGTGCCCGGCTTATTTTGTGTTCAGCAGGTATTCTGTGGCAGCCCTGGTGGACCCTGCCTCTGCATTAGACATTCTGGGCGGCATCCTTCAGAATCGTCTCCGGGGCATGCAGAAATCCCATCGTGCAGGAACGCGCGCTGGCCACGGCACGCCCGGAAGTGATGTCCGGAAGTGATGTTGCGAACCATGCTGTTCCCTAAACCCTTCAGGAGTCCGTCTTGAGTCCTTCCATTGTGCGGGCGAAGATCACCGCCCTCGGCGCCTACGTTCCCCCGCGTGTTCTGAGCAATTCCGATCTGGAAACCATGGTGGATACCACGGATGACTGGATTGTGGAACGCACCGGCATTCGCCAGCGCCACCTGGTGGAAAAAGGTCAGGCTACCAGCGACCTTGCCGTGGAAGCCGCACGGAAATGCCTGGCGCAGCGCGGTATCGATGCCTCCGAATTGGAAGTGATTGTGGTGGGAACGGTAACTCCTGACATGCTGTTTCCAGCCACAGCCTGCGTGGTGCAGCACAAGCTGGGCGCAAAGAACGTCTGGGGGTTTGATCTTTCCGCTGCCTGTTCCGCTTTTCCCTATGCGCTCCAGACCGGCGCTCAATTTATTAATACAGGTGTGCACAAGAAAGTAATGGTGATCGGGGCGGATGTAATGTCGTCCATCATCGACTACACCGACCGGGCCACCTGCGTGATCTTCGGCGACGGCGCTGGAGCGGTGCTGCTGGAGCCAGCGGAAGAAGGCGAAGACCTTGGCCTAATTGACTTCCTGCATGAGATCGACGGGTCGGGGGGATGCTCGTTGTATATGCCGGGCGGTGGAAGCCTGAACCCTTCCACCCACGAGACCGTGGACAAGAAGATGCACTTCGTTCACCAGGACGGCCAGGCAGTCTTCAAGTACGCGGTGCGTAAGCTGGCCGATCTTTGCGAGCGCCTGCTGGAGCGCAACGGCATCAAGGGGAGCGACATCGCGGCCTTCATTCCGCACCAGGCAAACCGCCGGATCATTCTGGCCACGGCAGAGCGCCTGAAGATGAACTCCGATGCCGTGATCATCAATATCGAACGCTACGGAAACACCACCGCCGGAACCATCCCCCTTGCCATGCAAACCGCTGTGGAAGAGGGAAGGCTCAAAAAGGGAGACCTGGTGCTGCTGGCGTCGGTAGGCGCCGGTTTCACCGCCGGGGCAACGTTGCTGCGCTGGGCGTTCTGAGCTACTTTGTGGACGGAGCCCGTCTCCACTCTGCCCGGAGTGTGGCACTCAACTGCGGTAGGCTGTCAATTCCAATCTCTCTTCCCATTGAACCCGCTGGAATCGCATTCTTTACCCTATCGAGCTTTTCCGGCGCTTGGCGCTTTTGCCTCCCGTCGAGAATCGGACTATACTTCGGCGCGCGACCACTCTTCTGCCGTGGAGGAACCATGAAAACTTTCTGTCTTGTGATTGCATCCGTGCTTCTGCTGGCTGCGCTGGTGGTCAGCCCCGCTGCGGCCCAAACCCCTTCTGGGCAAGCACCCACGCCCGCTCCCAAGGAACACAGCATGGCTGGATGTCTTGAGAAGGGAGCCGAACCGAATACGTTCCGGTTGACCAAACTGGAGAAGGGGCCGCAGCTAGTCGAGATTGCAGAGACTACTGCGAAACTCGATCCGCATGTCTCGCACAAAGTGGAGATCACCGGCACGGCGGTACCGGGCAAGGAAGTTCACACCATGAAGGTCACGGCCGTAAAGCATATCTCGCCGACGTGCCCGTAGGATTTAGCTGCGAGCCTAGTTCGGAACGGAGATCGCTCGCACTGGATCTGGCCCTGCTCCTTTGGGAGTGGTGAACTTGGTGTGCAGCTTCCTGGCGGCGATATCTACGACGTAAACCGTGTCGTCATACTGCGCTCCTGTGAGTGCCCACTTGCCGTCAGGTGAGATGTGCATGGAAACCAGGCGCATTTTATCGACAGGCACGAGCGTGACCTCTTTGCCTGTTTCCAGGTCGGCGAATCCAACGCCGTTACCGCTGATGGTCCCGTAGATCGCGTATTTCTCGTCAGGGGAGAGCCCGACGCGGACAGGGCCTTCCGCAGTCTTGATGGTCCTGATCTTCGTTTTCTTCTCTGTATCGATAACGCTGATTTCGCTGGCCACGCGGCTGACCACATAGAGCCGCTTGCCATCTTTGGAGAGAATGCTCCCCTCGGGACGCGTTCCCACCGGAATAAGCGTGACCGCGCCCGTGGCTAATTCGACCACGGCAACGGAATCCGATTTCGCGTTGCTCACATAGGCCCACTTTCCATCCGAACTGGCCGACACAATGTGGGGAAAGTCGCCTTTGATGTCATAAGTACGCACGACCTTCTGCGCCTTGGGATCGACCATTACCAGATGGCTGGGATTTTCCGTGGTGACCAGCAGATTGCCGGTGGTGGGAACTACCGCAATACCGTGCGGACGATAGAACTTTCCCAAAGAGATGGCCGCCGTACGCTTGCGTGAGTGAAGGTCAACCACGGAGACCGTGTTGTTGCCCTGCAGTTCTTCTTCAATCGCCATGGTGCCGTTGTCGGTGGTGTAGGCATACCGACCGTCGGTGGAGATAGCCAGCTCGTGCGGATGCTTGCCCACCGGAACCGTGGCGAGCAGCTTGCCGTCCATGGTGTAAAAGCCTACCGAGCTGCTGGCCTTTTGCGATGCCAGCAGCAGCGTCTGCTGGGCGACGAGCAGCGGCGTAATTGCGAGAACCGTAGTTGCAAGAACAAAGCGCAGGAAGAGAAGCTGCATCACCGCAGTATCCTCCAAGGGCAAAGTGTCACGGCGCCGAATGGCCCAAACGTGGCGGCAAAACCATAGCATCGAGCCGGGGAGGATGTCACCCCTGAAGCCTCTGCCGGATGTGCCGGGGATACTCAGGGAAGTAGCGCTCGATGACCGGCAGCTCGAATTGCGACAGGATAGATTCTTTTGGCTCGCGTTCCAGCAGAAACTCAAACGAAGCCTCCAGTAGCTTCTCCGGCGAGGCACCCGGAGCATAGCGGTCAATGTGCTGCGGTGTAACCGTAACCGTATGGGTGGTATGGTTCGCGGCTTCCTGCACCTGGACCTGATAGGTGGATTCCGCGGTTTGCTTCACGATGATCTTTGGGTATTGAGTCAGCTTTGAGAATCCTATGAAAATCCAAACAACTTCATGGCATTCAAGCCTCTGATCTTTGCGCGTTCGGATTCCGGGGCGAAGTCGAACACTTCGTCAAAGATGGCAACGTTCCTGTCGAACTGCTCCATGCTGGAGCCAAGGCCTCCCCACAGGATGCGATCCGGGCCAAACGCATCATAAACACGCCGTACGATCGGCTTTGCGGAGTCTTTGGATGCATCCGATACTCCGGAATACTTCATGAACACGCGTGGCAACTTTGCCATCTTGAGCACTTCTTCAAACTGTGCCGGTGTCCCCGAACCGTAGCGGGCCAAATGGTCCATGACAACCGGTGTGTCGCGAAATTCGGCGGCCAGCGCAGCGAGTTCGGGAGCGTGCACCGGAATGAATTGAACCTGAATGTTGATGCCCGATTGGTGCGCCGCCTTCCATGTGGCCTTCATGCCCGGATGCTTCAGGTCGCGGTTGCGAATGGCGCCATCGGCAGACGGTGGCGTGTTGGCCGGCTGCATGGCATGGATTCGCAGCGACACGATGCGTCCCGGATACTTTTTCGCCAGAGCTGACATGCGCTGCGGTGTGTCCGGCGCGATGGGATCAAAGAGGCACGTTCCCTTGAAGAATCCCCGGGAGGGCTCGTTCTCAAGGCAATACTCCAGGTAGCTGTGGTCATCCTGGTAGGGTTCCGGATGAATGATAATCGTATGGTCAATTCGAGCCTGGCGTGCGAACTTCACATAGTCTTCGAGCGAACTTGCCTCTGGTTTGTAGGGGGCAAGAGGATGGTAAGGAAAGCGCTTCTGGTCGGGAGCAAAAAGGTGGATGTGAGTATCTACCAGGACACCCGATGGACGTGCGAATGCCATGCAACCGATTCCGGCAAGCGCCCCCAGGAGCAACTCGCGACGTGACAACTGTGCGGTCATGTGGCTTCCCCTCCTTCCACAGCTTCGATTCAGGCCCCAGAGTATACACGCGACAGCAGCAAGCAGGCCTCAACCCTTTGCTTTGATATCTTCCCGTCTGCTGGCTGTGTCGAGCGGCTCCTGGGGCTCCGTCATGCGCACGGGGTCGAGAATTTCCGCAATCTCCTGTTCGCTGAGGAGCTTCTTCTCCCTGGCGATATCGATGATAGAGCGGCCCGAAGCTACGGACTCCTTCACAATCTCGGCCGCCTTTGCGTCCCCGATGTACGGATTCAAAGCGGTGGCCAGTGACACCGTGCTCTGGGCGTAGAACTGGTTGCGTTGAGGGTTGGCGGTTAGACCGCGGATGCAGTGCTCGTCAAGCTGATGCAACGTGTTCGTCAGGATCGTGATCGACTGGAGCACGTTGTATGCCATGGTCGGCATCATCACATTCAGGTCCAGTTGCCCGGCTTGTACCGCCATGGCAACGGCTACATCGTTGCCGACCACTTGGAAGCCGACCATCGCAGCCAGTTCCGGCAGCACCGGATTGATCTTGCCGGGCATGATGGAGGAGCCGGGTTGCAGCGCAGGAAGGTTGATCTCCGCGAGGCCGGTGTTAGGCCCCGAGGAGAGCAGTCGCAGGTCGTTGGAGATGCGAATCACCTCCAGCGCCAGGTTGCGCAGCGCTGAACTTACCGCTGCCATCGCCAGGTTCGACTGCATGGCATAGCGCATGTCATCCGCCGGCGTGAGCTTCTGGCCGGAGATGCTCGCCAGGCGCTCGATTGCCAGCTTCCGGTATCGAGGATGGGTGTTAATGCCAGTCCCGACGGCGGAGCCTCCAAGCCCCAGCTCGCGCAGGTGCTCCGCGCTCTCACGCAGCAGCGTGGCAGCCCTGCGGATCGCTCCCGCGTAGGCAGCGAACTCCTGGCCAAGCCGGATGGGCACGGCATCCTGCATGTGGGTGCGCCCGGCCTTCAGGATGTCCCAGAACTCCTTACCCTTGGCGTCCAGGGCGGTCGCGAGGGAGTCCAGAACGGGGTAGAGCCGCTCCAGTTCCAGTAGGGCCGCCAGCCGCATGGCCGTAGGGAAGACGTCATTGGTGGACTGGCCATAGTTCACGTGATCGTTGGGATGGACCGTCGAGTAATCTCCGAGCGCGCCCCCCAGAATCTCAATAGCGCGATTGGCGATCACCTCGTTGACGTTCATGTGGAAGCTCACTCCGGCCCCGGCCTGGAATACGTCGACCACAAAGTGCTCGTTCAGGCGGCCTTCCTGAACGTCCCTGGCGGCCTGGGCAATGGCGGAGGTAAGAGGTTGCTCCAGCAGGCCAAGTTCCTGGTTGGCCTCGGCGGCAGCCTGCTTCACCATGGCTGCGGCGCGGATCAACGCGGGATGCGCCCGCATCCCGGAGATAGGGAAGTTCTCGACAGCACGCGCTGTCTGGATGCCATAGTAAACACTAGCTGGGATGGCTTTCGTTCCCAAAGAATCTCGTTCGGTGCGGGTTGCGAATTCGCGGGATGGCATATGTCTTCTTAAGTATGGGGTGGCGTTTGGGACGGGTGACGCGATCCCCTATTCACGATACGCCAAATCTGAATTTGCCGGTTGCTTTGGGGCTTGCAGTTCGTCTCTGGGTTCGCAGGCGCAACTTCCTTCCTGCGAGTGGGTTACTTGGAGTAGGTTCAGGCTGTCGGGCCGCGCCGGACAAAAGCCTTGGAAACCGTTTCGCCGCTGCGGCATCCAACTGGACAGGTGGGGACCATCGGCGGCAGCAAGCGTGTATTGTTTTTCGCCGGATTTTGGGACTTTTCCGGTCGCGCTCGGCGGTATAATGCAATTTGCGCGTAAGTCTTGGTTCTTGGTTGAGTTTCCCGTATTCACGCGGGATGCCTTAACCCTGGGAGTCTATATGAAGTTTCGCGCCCTCACTCTCGTGGCTGCCCTCCTATGGACGTCGTTGCCGATCCCGGCGTATGCCCAGGACACCGACGCCAAGAAGGACAAGGTCGAGGCCAAGCAGTCCTCGAAAGACAGCAAAGACAAGAAAGACAAGCAAGATAAGAAGTCCAATAAGGACGACCAGCTTGAGGAAAACTCCCTCGACGTGAAGCCGGGCAGCAGGAACGATGTTTCTGCCATCGGTAACCGCGACATCGGTGGCGGCAAGGGACTCGGCAACTGGTATTCGCTGGAGAAAGAAATTCGGATGGGCAAGGAGTATGCCCAGCAGATTGAATCCACTGTGAAGTTGGTGCAGGATCCGGTAGTCAACGAGTACGTGAACCGCGTTGGCCAGAACATTGTTCGGAACTCCGACGCGCAGGTGCCGTTCACGATTAAGGTGATCGACTCCGACGAGATCAATGCGTTTGCGCTGCCCGGCGGCTTCTTCTACGTAAACTCCGGCCTGATTCTGGCTGCAGACGATGAAGCCGAGCTTGCGGGCGTAATGGCCCATGAGATTGCTCACGTCACCGCGCGCCATGCTACCCGGCAGATGACCCGCGGACAGCTTGCCAATCTGGCGACGATTCCGCTGATCTTCCTCGGTGGCGGCGTCGGGCTGGCGGTTCGTAGCGCTGCAGGCTTTGGCTTGCCGCTGACGTTCCTGACTTTTTCCCGTGGCTTCGAGGAAGAAGCCGATTTCCTGGGCGTGCAGTACCTGTACGCCAGCGGATACGATCCGCAGTCGTTCGTGAGCTTCTTCGAAAAGATTCAGGCAAAAGAGAAGCAGAAGCCTGGGACGCTGGCCAAAGCATTTTCCACGCATCCACAGACCCCGGATCGCATTGAGAAAAGCCAGGAATCGATTGCCAGAATCCTGCCCCCGCGCGACCAGTACATGGTTAGTACGTCTGAGTTCGAGCAGGTGAAGACGCGTCTGGCCGCTGCTGGCAACCGGCGCAAGCTTGGCCCTGAGAAGGAAGACGAGAACCGTCCGACGCTTCGCCGTACCACCAATACCACCCAGAAGGGTGGCTCCGGTTCTGGGGGATCGTCATCGGAAGAAGAAGACGATCGTCCTACGCTGCGCCGCCGCGAGTAGGTTGCAAAAGCGAATCACAAAAGCCCGGCTGCGAAGCCGGGCTTTTTGTTGGCAGGAAGTTCAAAAAGCCGGAGAATCGCGGCGTTCTCAAGTCACTTCATTCCCGATCCACGCCAGGTACTCTGTGCTGCCACCTTCAATGGGAATTTCGATGCACTCCGGCAATTCATAAGAGTGCAGGCGC
>JBFXAV010000040.1:0-9868 GCA_050183935.1 Candidatus Korobacteraceae bacterium
CAGGCAAGCGCTCTTCGCCGGTTCAGCATCTGAACGAAAGTTTGGCAATTGATGCAGTTTACATTGCTAGACTTTCGAAACCTGAGCGCCGTGGAAAGTTAAAGGTGAAAGCAATGGAAGACACAACCAAGTGTGCTCATCCGCCCTGTCGGTGTGCAGCCCAGCCTGGCAATCAATTTTGCAGCGAGTATTGTGAACAGACCCGCAAAGAGGCTGACCTGGCCTGCAACTGCGGCCACGCTGGATGCACCTACACTCCGGGAGAGGGCGCGTAGCTATAGCTTCGTAACAGTCGCCAGAGTTGATGCCTTGGTGTGCCCGCCGCTTTGCCGTGCTATCTTCCGTTATTTGCTGCTAACCGTTATTTGCTACTAACCCCGCGAGGAGACCCATGGCACCAGCCGGCAGCTTTACCGCCAGCGTGAATCAGGCTTTTGATCGCGCCGCGTCCTTCACCGACCATCCCCAAGGTCTTCTGGATCAGATCAAGGCGTGCAACAACATTTGCCACTTTCAGTTCCCGCTACGCCGCGATGACGGCAGCATTGAAGTCATTTCCGCGTGGCGTGCCGAGCACAGCCACCACAAGCTGCCTTCCAAGGGAGGCATTCGCTACAGCCCGGATGCCAATGAAGATGAGGTGATCGCACTGGCGGCCCTTATGACCTACAAATGCGCGCTGGTCGATGTTCCCTTCGGTGGCGCCAAAGGAGCCGTGCGCATCGACTCCCGCAAGTATTCGCAGCACGAACTGGAGCGCATCACGCGCCGCTATACCCATGAGCTGGCGAAGAAAGATTTTATTGGACCGGCTGTGGACGTCCCCGCTCCGGATTATGGAACCAGCGAACGCGAAATGGCTTGGATCGCCGATACCTTTCTCGCGCTGCATCCGGGAGAACTTGAGGCGCTGGCGTGCGTTACCGGGAAGCCCGTGACTCAGGGCGGCATCCGCGGACGGAAGGAGGCAACCGGTCGCGGAGTGTACTTTGCGCTGCGTGAATTTTTTCGCCATCCGGAAGAAGCTAGCCGTGCTGGCCTGGCCCCAGGGATCGAAGGCAAGCGCGTCATTATTCAAGGACTGGGGAACGTTGGATATCATGCCGCGCTGTTCTGCCGCGAGGGCGGAGCGCTGATCGTGGGCATTGCCGAGCAGGAAGGCGCAATTTTTGCGCCCGGCGGGCTGGATGTGGATGCTGTTTTCCAGCACCGCCGCCAGACGAAGTCCATCCTGGATTTTCCCGGCGCGACCAATATGGTCCCTTCGGCGCTTGCGCTCGAGCAGGAGTGTGACGTGCTGATCCCAGCCGCTCTGGAAAATCAAATCACCATAGACAATGCTCCGCGCCTTCGCGCCAAGGTTGTGCTCGAGGCAGCTAATGGTCCCACCACGGCGGACGCCGAAGCGATTTTGCGCCAGCGCGGGATCCCGGTGATCCCGGATTTCTACGCCAACTCGGGCGGAGTCACAGTCTCTTACTTCGAATGGGTTAAAAACCTCTCGCACGTGCGCTTTGGCCGTTTACAACGCCGTCATGAAGGACAAATGGCCGCGCGTTTGCTCCGCGCCGTGGAGGCTGCCACCGGAAAAGTCCTACCGGAAATTGAGAAAGACCGCCTGATGCAGGGCGCGGACGAACTCGCGCTGGTGAACTCCGGACTTGAAGACACCATGATTGGCGCCTTCGAACAAATTTTGGAGACAGCAGGGCAGAATCCCCAGATGGACTATCGCACCGCGGCCTTCGTGAACTCCATCAACAAGATTGCCACCACGTATCTGCAATTGGGAATTTTCCCCTGATGTTGCTGGCGCTCAGTGTGCCGGCTGGCCCGCTCGCGGGGATAGATAGGAAGCCCCGCGTTTTTCCGCCTCACCGTATTCCTCCTGGAGCACTGGGTTGTCGGCGAACTCACACCGGTTGCGGCCGTTGTGCTTAGCGGCATACAGGGCGTTGTCTGCCAGCGCCAGCAGGGTGTCCACCCGAACGTTGGATGTGGCAACGGCGACTCCCAGACTGATGGTGATGTAATGCTGTTCGCCATTTCCCATGTCGATCGGGCGCTCTGCAATGTTGTGCCGAATTCGTTCGGCAAGGATGGCTGCGGCCTCAAGATCGCAGTCCGAGGCAATCACCAGAAACTCCTCTCCGCCGTACCTGCCCACCTGATCGTAGCTTCGGCAGGCGGCGCGCACACGCTCGCCCACCTCGACCAAAACCTTGTCTCCTGCGAAGTGCCCCCAGGTGTCATTCACCCGTTTGAAATGGTCTACATCGCAGAGGATCGCAGTCACGGCTTTCCCTTCCCGTCCAGCACGGTCCAGTTCCTGCTGCGCCAGGGAAACCAGCACCCGGCGGTTGAGCAGCCCGGTGAGGTGATCGTGCGACGCCTGGAAGTTCGCGGTTTCATATGCGGACACCAGCTCGCGTTGCAACGTAAGGATGCGGCTGCCGACATGAAGCCGTCCCCGCAGTTCCTGCGGATCGACTGGCTTGGTCAGGTAATCATCGGCGCCAGAGGTAAGCGCTTCAAATACGTTGCTGGCGCCCCGGGAAGTCACCAGCAGGATGTACCGGTAGATATTTGGTATGGCCATCGCCCGCAGCCTGGAGATGATCTCCACGCCACTGATGCCCGGCATCTCCCAGTCAAGAATTACCAAGTTCGGGGAGCCGGGAGCCTGTAGCTTCTCCCAGGCTTCATTACCGTCCACAGCCGTTACGCAACTATATTTCCAGCTTTCCAGCAACCGCACCACAATGGCGCGGAGCACCGGGTCATCATCGGCGACCAGAACCTGCATGCCTGTTCCCTCAGAGATTCATTCTGCTTGAAAGCATCGCGGGCCGCTTTCCTGCGGGGTAGCAAAGGTACAAGACCTTTGTGGTGGTATTCCCAAGCTGGAACCTGGAACTGATTTGCGCCGGGTAGTTGGTGGCTGTCAGATTCGGGTTGAGATGCCGCTAGCGGATTCCTCGAAGCCCACCTGACGAGCGTCGACCGGCTTGGAACGGTTCGGTCAGCTGCTGCGTCGTCCGCTGCTGCCTTGCCTCTGGGGAGAGAGGATTCCCAGGATCTCCTGCAAGCCCTGCCGCACGCGCCGCAGGTCGTGCTTGGGCGCCGCGACTGGAAAAGGCAGGGGAGCGCTCAGCGGCTTGCTCTTTAACTCTGTGCGGAGTTGCTGGCGCGCTCCAGCGATCGTGTAGCCCTCGTCATAAAGGAGCTGCTTGATTCGCAAAATATTGTCGAGATCTCGACGACGGTACATGCGCTGCCCGGTATCGCTTTTCACCGGCTTGAGTTGCGGGAACTCAGTCTCCCAGAAACGCAGCACGTACGCAGGCAGCTTGCACAGGCGAGCTACCTCGCCAATGCGGAAGTAAAGCTTTTCTGGAATCACAACGTCGGCGCTTTTCGCTTTGGAAGACTTTTTGACTGCACTCATACAGATTCCAAACCGGCTGGTGGATTCAACGGAGTGGGCGCTTGTAAGGTTTCTAGCACGATGCGCGGCTCATAACAACTGCCTTCTCAGCCGTTGCCGTGCTTTGAGTGTTTATAGAAGAGAACACAAGTTACGCCGCACGCGCCTCGCCGAGGACGCCTTCAGCCCCAAATGGCTGAGGTGTGAGGGAACCTCGATCTACTCCCCATCCGTGCGCCTCGCTTGCTCCTGCGTAAGCGAGCGTGATAGCTGACGACGCGTTGCGGTTTGTAGCCGTTGGCCCTCCAGGGCGCGGCAGAGGCTGCCAGCCACCGCCGGGAGAATTGCATGGAAGCGCTCGGTCTTATTGAAACCAAAGGCTTGGTCGGCTCGATTGAAGCCGCCGATGCCGCCGTTAAGGCAGCCAACGTGGAGCTCGTGCACAAGGAATACATTGGCGCCGGGTACGTCACCATCATGGTCCGTGGCGACGTTGCCTCGGTCAAAGCAGCGACAGACGCTGGAGCCGCAGCCGCCCGCCGCGTCGGTGAGCTGGTTGCTGTGCACGTCATTCCCCGGCCCCATGGAGATCTCGAGACCTCCATGGCAATGATCAACGGCAAAGCGCCCGCGGCGAAGAAGTCTTCGCTCGGCTAGGTGCGAAGTGTCATTGCGGCTCCAGGCCGGGCAGTAGCTTCCAGAAGCGTGGTCCGCTAGGGCGTTAAATCTAAGCTTCCGGGAATCCGATCCTTGTAGCTTTCCATTTTCATGACTGCCGCCACTGCACAGACTGCGCCCTCTTCCCGCGACGAAAGGTCGGTGGCGGAGGCGCGTGAGCTCATGGAACGCGCCTATGCGGCCTTCCTGAAATTCCAGGAATACTCGCAGGAGCAGGTGGATGGCATTATCGATGCCATGGCCGCAGCCGCGACCGCAGAAGCGGAAAAACTGGCCCGCATGGCCGTGGAGGAAACCGGCTATGGCGTGGGTGAACATAAGGTCCAGAAAAACTTGTTCTCCTCCCAGCGGGTCTATGAAGCCACCCGTGGATTGAAAACCGTTGGAATTGTCCGAGAAGACAGTGCTCGCGGCATTCTGGAGATTGCCGTTCCCGTGGGCGTGGTGGCTGCCATTCTTCCTTCCACCAATCCCACCTCCACCGCCATCTATAAGGTTTTGATCGCGCTCAAGGGACGGAACTCCATCGTGCTCAGCCCTCACCCCACGGCGTTGCGATGCAGTTGCGAGACTGCGGCCGTCCTGAAGCGGGCGGCCATCTCCGCCGGTGCTCCCGAAGACGTTATCTGCTGCTTCAACACGCCCTCCATGGCAGGCACCCAGGAACTGATGCGCCACCGGCGCACGGCTGTGATCCTTGCTACTGGGGGTATGGGCATGGTGCGTGCTGCCTACAGTTCCGGCAAGCCTGCATTCGGTGTGGGACCAGGCAATGTTCCTGCAATGATCGACCGCACTGCCGACATTGAGAAGGCCGTCGCTGATGTAGTCCACGGCAAAACCTTCGACAATGGCACCATCTGTTCCTCCGAGCAGGCCATTGTGGCCGAGGAGGGCATTCGCGAACCAGTGCTGAAGCAGTTGGAGCGCAATGGCGCACACTTTCTTAACGCCGAGGAGATTGCCATCCTCGGGCGCGAGATGGTGAATCTGGAAGCGCATACCATTAACCCCAAGTTCGTGGGCAAGTCGGCGGTTAAGGTGGCGGAGCTTGCGGGAATTCGCGTTGCGGCCAACACCCGCGTCCTTGTGGCGAAACTGGAAGGCGTGGGACGCGAGCATCCGTTATCGGCGGAGAAGCTCTCCCCAGTGCTTGCTCTCTACTTCACCAAAGATCGCGGTGCCGCCATGGAGACCTGCCGCGCCCTGCTGCGCTTTGGGGGCCTGGGACACACCTGCTCCATCCATGCTCGCGATGAACAGGTCATCCGCGAGTATGGCCTGAAAATGCCTGCATACCGGGTGGTGGTGAATAGTCCCTCGCCGCAGGGGTCCATCGGCTCTTCCACCAACCTGTTTCCCGCCATGACGCTGGGTTGCGGCGCGGCGGGAGGAAACATTACTTCCGACAATATTTCTCCTCTGCATCTCATCAACCTGAAGCGGGTAGCCTACGAAGCGCGGCCGGTTACGCGCTCCGCGGTCGCCGAGGTGGCTGCGGAGAAAAAAGTTCAGATGCCGGCGACACCCCTGCACGACAGCGCCACTGCAACGGCTTGTGGTTGCGGCGTTCCCTCGGTTCCAGTTCCCTCAGGGGGATTGGGCTCCGATCCTGTGCAGGTGGCGATTTCCCGTGCTGTCGAGCGCTTTGTCGCTGGCCGGCGCACATTTGCCGAGCTTGCGGCTGCTCCATCGCCGGAGGCGCCTGCCCCTAAGCCGCAGGCGGCGGTCCTTCCTGCCATCAAGAAACGTCCAGTAGAATTCGTGAGTGAAGCCGAGGTGCGTGCCGCCCTGAAGCAAAAAGAGAAAATTCTTGTCGGAAGAAAAACCATCATTACTCCGGCTGCGAAGGACCTTGCAGCGCAGTATGATGTCTTTGCCAGGGAAGACTAGCTGCCCGCCCCCAGCTTGCCCGCTTGCCATGAGAACCAATCCAATGCAGGACGACCTGACCACGCTGAAAGACGACATGACCGCCTTCATTGAAGGCCACGGCATGCGTCGCTTTCCCGGTTACGTGGGCGAGGACGTCCAGAGCGTCATGTGGGACAAGGCGGATCAGGACACCTGGAAGGACTTTGTAGAGATAGCCAAAGCCGGTGGCGCCACCTTCCTGACCATGAACGACGTGGTGCTCTCGAAAGAGGATGTGGAGTTCCTGGTGGAGCAGTTGCGCAGCGGGCAGTTCGTCAACGACGAGGACGTGGAAGAAGCCAGGTGGCTTCGCACCTACATCGGCAAGACCGGCTTCGTGCAACTCGGCTGGGCCTACCAGGGGACGGTGTTTCTTTGCGAACTCTCCACCACTTGGTACGAGCAATACCAGCAGTTACTGGATCTGGCGGATGAGTTTGGCGGGTTTGCCATCGACGAAGCCGACCAGGATGAGGAACACTGATTTCTCGGTTGGAGTTGCCTCCAAAGAGCAAAACTGCTCGCATTCTACTTTTCAAATCTCCCGCTCCAGAATAGAACTGTCCTGATGCGCTGGGTTTTTCGCAAAGCAGAAGAGTCTCAAGTTTCCCGCCTCGCTGTCGAGGCGAGCCTTTCGCCGCTGCTGGCGCGTATTCTGCTTACACGCGGTATTAGTAGTGCTGAAGAAGCCGCGTCTTTCCTCGCCCCGGCCCTCTCTCACCTGCACTCGCCCTACCTCATGTCCGGCATGAAGGCCGCCGTAGAGCGCTTACAGGCGGCTATTGACCGCCGGGAATCGATCCTCATCTACGGCGATTATGACGTGGACGGCACCACCGCCATTGTCATTCTCAAAACCGCGATTGAGCTTTGCGGAGGCAGCGCCGACTGCCATGTTCCCCACCGCATCCGTGAAGGCTATGGCATGAAGGAGGATGTAATCGAGCGTGCCGCTATTGCCGGAACGCGGCTGATCATCAGCGTGGATACCGGCATCCGTGCATTCGCCGCCGCTGAAGCCGCGCAGCGAGCTGGCGTGGACCTGATCGTCACCGACCATCATTTGCCCGAGGCCAGTGAAGGCGTACCCAAAGCGCTGGCGGTACTCAATCCCAACCAGACGGATTGCGCGTATCCCTGTAAATCCCTGTGTGGTGCAGGGGTCGCTTTCAAACTCGCCCAGGCACTGCTTGAAGCCAGTGGCCGCGAGCGCCTGCTGCCATCCTTCCTCAAGATGGTTGCCATTGCCACGGTGGCCGACGCTGTTCCCCTGCACGGCGAGAATCGGGTATTCACCAAGCTCGGTCTGGAAGGACTGAAGAAGCCGGTCAATCTAGGCCTGAAGGCATTGCTGGAAGTTGCAGCCCTTGATGGCTCCCGGCCTCTTACCGCCACGGATGTTGCCTTCCGCCTTGCGCCGCGTCTGAACGCTGCCGGGCGCATGGACGTGGCTCTCGATGTCATTCATCTGTTCGGCGCCACCGATGTTGCCCAGGCGCGCGAAATTGCCACGCGCCTCGATCAATTAAACACCGAGCGGCAGCAGGAAGAGCGCCGCATCATGCAGGAAATTGAAGACCGGGTGAATGCCAACCCAGCGCTCACCGATGCCTTCTGCGTTGTCCTGGACGGCGAGGGCTGGCATCGCGGGGTGATTGGCATTGCCGCCACGCGCGTTGTCGAACGCTGGGGGCGTCCGGCGCTGGTCATCTCTAAGGATGGAGAAGAAGCGCACGGCTCTGGCCGCTCCATCCGTGGCTTCCACCTGCTTGATGCACTCGACGCCTGTCGTCCGCTGTTCACCCGCTACGGTGGACACGCCCATGCCGTCGGCTTCGGTCTTCCAGCCGGACGCGTGCATGACCTGCGCTCGTCGCTTGATGCCTATGCCCGAGCCAGACTCTCCCTGGCCGACTTAGAGCCCGTACTGGAACTGGACGGCGAGCTGCCGCTCGCGGAGATCAACCAGAACCTTTACCGTGATCTCTGTTCCCTGGAGCCCTTTGGGCTCGGCAATCCCGAGCCTCGATTCGCGGCCCGCGGAGTTCGCCTGGCACAGCCACCGCGCATTCTCAAAGAGAAGCACGCCAAGCTGCGCGTCGCCGCTCCCGGATCAAACCGCACCTTCAATGCAATGGGATGGCGCATGGCGGAGCGCATCGAAAAATCTGCAATCCTCGCGGGGGACGGCATTGATATCGCATTCACGCTGGACCACAACCCGCATCCAGACTTCGGCGGGCTGGAACTCTGCCTTGAAGATTTGGCGCATTCACCCGAGGCAAAAGAAAGCATTGCCGCCAGCTCCCAAGGATGTGCCCGCGAACCGTGAACGACGCCAGCAAAGACCGGCGTGTCAGCGGAAGTGTCTTAACGAAAAAAGTCTATGTACGTTCCCACACGCAGGCGAACTGCTTCCTCATAAACGGCTGCGGCTGCGGCAACGTCCTGGAGCGCGGTGCCGGTGGCGTCGAAGACGATAATTTCCTGCTCCGAGGTGCGGCCGGGTTTGCGGCCTGCAATGATCTCTCCCAGTTCGGCGTGAACAGCTTTCGCCGACATGCCGGCATCGATTGCATGGTGCAGCTCGCCCACCTGGGCGCACTGCTCCAGCAGATCCACCACAACCTTGCTGGATTTCAGAAGCTCGGGATCGAGTTCCTGCTTCTCCGGGCTATCTGCTCCCATCGCGGCGACGAACGTACCCGGAGCAATGTCGTTTTTCGCGACGTAAAACTTGCGTGAGGGGGTGCAGGTAACGCAGATATCGGTTTGTCGCAGAGCTGCCGGAAGATCGTGCACGGCCTGGACCTCCGTGCCGAGCCGCGAAGACATTTCCCGGGCAAACGCCTGGGCCTTGGTGTGGTCCACATCGTAGGCAAAGGCGGCTTGCAGTGGGAATGCCGCCTGCATGGCCTCGAGTTGCACCTGCCCCTGCACTCCACAACCGCAGATGGTCACACGCGAACTCTCTGGCCGCGCAAGGTACCTGGCAGCTACCGCCGCGGCTGCGCCTGTACGTTTCATGGTGATTTCCCCCGAGTCCATTACCGCCAGCGGAGAACCGGTGGAGCCGTCGGCGAGCACGATCAATCCTTGAATATTGGGCAGGCCGTGCCGCTCCGCATTGCCAAAAAATCCGCCGTTCGACTTCAGGGCAAAGTACCGCCTGTTCAGTTCCAGCCCGCCTGCCTTGATGTGGAACTCGCCATCGATGGAATCAATATGGAGCAGGCCGGGATGCAGCGCGCGGCCCGTGGCATATAGCCGGAATGCTTCCTCAATCACCGGAAGATACGCGGAGAACGGCATGAGTTGCCGGATTTCACTGCGGGTGAGCAACAAGGTTCGTCGATCGGGCGCCATGGGACTCCTGTTTCGTGGTTTCTCGGGAAAGAATCCAACCACCCTGCGCGCAGGGAGCGCATCATGTCAATATGGACGCGCGCGCCAGTATCGGCTTGCGCGCAGGCAGACCATGAACACAAATGCTTCCATTCCTTCCGGCGCCCGCATTGGCCACGTTCACCTGAAGGTTGCCGATATCGAACGTGCGCTCGGCTTTTACTGTGGCGTGCTTGGCTTCGAGCTTATGCAGCACTATGGCCGCGAGGCGGCATTCGTTTCCGCCGGTGGATATCATCACCACATCGGGCTCAATACCTGGGAGAGCCGGGGAGCACCACCGCCTCCGGCGCATACTACCGGCCTTTACCATCTGGCGATTGTGTACCCCACGCGTTCGGCGCTGGCGGATGCACTGCTTCGCGTGCAGCAGGCCGGAATCCCGCTGGACGGCGCCGCCGATCACGGCGTAAGCGAGGCCCTATATCTCCGCGATCCAGACGA
>JBFXAV010000041.1:0-9860 GCA_050183935.1 Candidatus Korobacteraceae bacterium
TGAGATCGCTGCCGGGGATACGATCATGGTTTCCCGTGCCGGCATTGTGTACGTAATTGGCGAAGTGAATCGCGCTGGCGGATTTGTGATGGAAAACAGCGGCAGCATGACCGTAGCCCAGGCGCTTGCCAAGGCCGCCGGCCCCACCGGAATGGCGTCTCTGAATGATACGAAGATCATCCGGCGTACGCCGCAAGGACTGCAGAACATCGATTTAGAAGCTAAGAAGATTTTGGAAGCGAAGATCCCGGATGTTCCGCTCCAAGCCGAAGATATCCTCTACGTACCCAACAGCAAGAGCAAGGCGCTGCTGAACCGCAGCAGTAATTCCATTTTCTTGCTTCTAACAGGATTGGCACTGTCTCGCTGAGCCCCGGGCAGTCGGAAGTCGCTTGCTTTTCGGATGCTCTTCCCGTGCGTGCTCCGCAACGGCTCCCCGTGGGATACTGAGAGATCAAGCTCCCATGATCCTCGATGCTCTCCAACGTGTGGCCGTTCGCCGCGAATCCTTGCCTCGGGACGTAGCCCGTGCCGTGATGTCGCAAATTCTGCGCGGAGAGGCCAGCGATGCCCAGATTGCTGGTCTGCTGGTGGCCCTGCACATGAAGGGCGAGGGCGTGGAGGAGATCGTAGGGTTCGCCGAAGCAATGCGCGCAGCCGCTGTTCAACTTCCGATTCCCCAATTGCTGCGACAGGACTTGCTAGACACCTGCGGAACCGGTGGGGATGCCTGCGGAACCTTCAATATTTCCACCGCAACCGCCCTGGTTGTGGCGGGCGGTGGAGTCAGGGTTGCCAAGCACGGCAACCGCAGCATCACTTCAAAATGCGGCTCCGCGGACGTAATGGAAGCCCTTGGCGTTAGCATCAGCATCCCTCCCGAGCGTCTGGTCGCGTCCCTGGAACAGGTGGGACTGGCATTCCTGTTTGCCCCCGCCCTGCACTCCGCCACGCGCTTCGTTCAGCCAGCGCGACGGGAACTGAAGATTCGCACAGTGTTCAACCTGCTCGGTCCGCTCACCAACCCTGCGGGAGCCTCCGCCCAAATCGTGGGTGTGTACTCGGCAACACTGGTTCCCATGCTCGCCGAAGCGCTCCGCTGCCTCGGCGTGAAGCACGCAATGGTCGTGCATGGCAGCGACGGACTCGACGAAATCAGCCTCTCCGGGCCTACGAGCGTTGCCGAACTGCGAGACGATGCCATCCGCACGTTCGAAGTCGCTCCGGAACAGTTTGGATTCCAGCGCGCGCCCCTGGACGCAATCGTTGGTGGAGATGCCGCCGCCAATGCACAAATCATTCGTGAACTCCTGGAGGGCCGCCGCTCGCCCCACCGTGACATCGTAGTACTCAATGCCGCCGCAGCCTTCACGGTCGCGGGCAAGGCTGATTCCATTCAGGACGCCATACCGCTGGCGGAGCAAGCCATTGACTCCGGAGCGGCTCGGAGCACGCTGGAGCGGCTCAAGCTATTCTCCAGCGGAGTGGCGCATGTCCCATAGCCAGACATTGGCTCACCCTGAGCAAATGCTACTCCGACAGATCCTGCTGTATCTCCACCGGTTTTCCCCGCTTGTACTTTCTTTGCTTGTAGTAATCCCCTGCTTCTGGCAGCCGCGCCTTGAAGCCAGCGACCTTTCCAGTCATACCTACAACGCCTGGCTCAGCCTTCTGATTCGACAGGGGGAAGCAGAAGGACTTTTCCTGGCTCCTATGCTGACCAACGTTCTCAGTGACTGGCTTCTCGCTTTTGCCCTTGACCGCTATGGGGCCGTTCTTGCAGGTAAGCTGGTGGCCGCTGCCGCAGTCCTGATTTTTTTCTGGGGGAGTTTTGGGACCCTTGCGGCGCTTAGTCGCAGGCGTCCTTACTTTCTGCTTCCATGGATTGCCCTGCTGGCATACGGCTGGGTGTTCCACATGGGATTCCTAAATTTTTATCTCTCAGTAGGGCTCTCCCTGCTTGCACTAGCTCTTGGCTGGTCGAGAGAATTTCCAGGTCCTTGGAAATTGCGGCTTGCAGGCTCTGGTGCTTTACTTTTGCTCGGGACAGTTGCAAACCCCATTGGGCCATTGTGGGCGATTGGAATGCTCACATACAGGTTCGCATGGGAACGATGGGCTAATCATCGAGTGGCGTTAGCGGCATTTTCAGTAATCGCCGTCATCGTTCTGCGAATTGCGCTTGAGATTCGCTACCAAGCTATCTGGAACCGCAATCAGCTCCACTTGATAAGCGGCGCAGACCAGGTGTTGGTATTCGGAGTTGAGTACCGCATCGTCTTCGTGCTTGTGCTGGCCATAAGCGCCTGGATTGTGTTCACGCCACGTAGCTTTTCCAATAGCTTCGCCAAACACGCCTATGTTATCTCTGCGTGCGCGGTTGGGATTCTTCCCGAAGCTCTCATCCTTTCGCCCGACGGAGCCGAGCACATTGCTTATCTGGCAGGCCGCCTGTCGCTGTTCGCTGCCTTCCTGGGAGTCGCAGTTCTTGCGGCCTATGAGCCTTCGCGTGCCATGACTACCGCAATCGCTGGAGTTGCTGTGCTCGGATTTCTCTTCATCTACAAGGATTCATCCCGCTTGAACCGCTTGGAAGCCGAGGCGGAATCCATCATCCGGCAGCTTCCACAGGGAGCTCGCGTAGTGACGCCGCTGGCATGGGAAGGATACTCTCGAAATCCTTGGTTAAGCCATACGATCGAACGCGCCTGCATCGGGCACTGCTTCTCGTTTGACAATTACGAAGCTGCTAGCCGCGTCTTTCGCGTGCGGGCAAAGCCTGGAAACACCTTGGTTCGATGGACCTCGGCAATTCCTCCCTCAGTCCAGTATTTCTCTACCGGCTCACAGGCTCCGCTATTTCAGATTGCCTGGTGTCGGCAAGATGCCTACCGCTTATGCTTTGAACGTCTGCAACCTGAATAACAGTACGTGCTGCCCCTAACGCTGTAACGGAACCTTCTGCAGGTATTCCGCCGCATAAGACTGCCATCCTTTTTCCTTTTGCAGGGACTCGCGCAGCGCAGAAGCTGCTTCCGGTTCGCCGTGCACAAGATAGGTAACACCGGGCGCCTGGGGAAAGGATTTCGACCACTCCAGAAGCTCGGGGGAGTCTGCGTGATCGCTGAACTGTTCCAGCACAGCCACCTGCGCGCGAATCGGAATTTCTTCTCCGAACATTTTTATCGTCTGCGCGCCATTTCGAATCACCGCTCCGCGGGTGCCCGGCGCCTGAAAGCCAATAAACAAAACCAGATTCCTCGGATCGGGTAGCCGCCTCATCAGGTGATGCAGAATCCTCCCTCCCGTCACCATGCCGCTGGCGGAAACGATCACGCAGGGGTAGCGAACCTCATTGATCTTCCGCGAGTCCTCCGAGCGGTCAGAAAACGTGAAGCCGTCCCATTCCAAGGGTGAGCCATATCGCTCGATTAACCTGCGGGTGGACTCGCTGAACTCTCCTGTGTGCTCCAGGAAAATTTTGACCGCCTCGATTGCCATGGGACTATCGGCAAACACGGGCACGCGAGGTATCTGCCCCGCTTCCATCAGCTCCTTGAGCATGAAGAGGAATTTTTGTGTTCGCTCCACGGCAAATGCCGGAACCACCACCGATCCCCCGCGCGCGACCGTCTCGCGCACGAGGCGCGCCAGTTCCGGGCGAACATCTTCGGTTGGATGGGCACGATTGCCGTAGGTCGATTCCATCACCAGAATGTCTGCGGCTTCACCCGGCGCGGGGCCGGTCGGCTCCAGCCGTCCCGGGGATGACTCAGAGTTGCGGACGCGTCCGATATCGCCGGTAAACAGTGCTCTTACCGTCTCGCTGCCATTCTGAATCAGTACATGAACCATGCAAGAGCCCAGGATATGTGCGGCGCGAACAAAGCGGAAAGAAAATCCCGGACGAAGCTCAATGGGTTTCCCCACATCCACGGGCCGCAGATGTTGCAGCGCCTCCTTCGCCTCCTCTAAGGTATAAAGTGGCAGCGCCGGACTGTGCTTGGAGCTTTTTCGCTTATTGTGAAACGCTGCATCCTCTTCCTGCAGGTGTCCGGAATCGGGCAGCAGGATGCCACATAGGTCAATGGTTGCCTGGGTAGCGTAAATTGGGCCACTGAATCCCTGCTTCACCAGGCGCGGCAGCCATCCAGAGTGGTCCAGGTGGGCATGCGTCAGAATCACTGCGTCAATCTCGCGCGCAGGAATCGGCAGGGGCTCCCAGTTACGAAGCCGCCACTCCTTTTGACCCTGAAACAGGCCGCAATCAATCAATACCTGAAATCCATGCTTCCCAGACCCAATGTCTTCAGTGTTGATCAGGTGTTTGGAGCCGGTGACCGTACCTGCTGCGCCCAAAAATTGGATATAGGCCAAGGAGCCTCCGTACATGAACTGAGAATTTCTTTGCGATACATTACACGATGAGGCAAGCCGTGGCCGAAGACCTGGTGACAGAGTTCCGACTGCCGTGAAGGATGGTGCACTGCCCAGTTCCCTCCCGCTCGGCCTTCTCTTGCTACACTGAACTGTTGACTCCTCGTAAGAAATCTCCGGATACCCCGTCGCAGCAGTTCGCGGCCACGCAAGCTCCCTCTGGCGAGCCAAAGGAAGTTCCTGCGGCTTCTGTTTCTAAATCCCTACGAGGCAAATCCTCCAGCAAGGGCCGCGTCTTCCTGATCGACACCATGTCGTTTATCTTTCGCGCCTATCACGCCATGGCACGGCAGCGAGGCATGTCCACCAAAACTGGCGTTCCCACCAGCGCCACGCTTGTGTTCACCAACATGCTCATGAAGCTGGTGGAGGATTTTCATCCCGAGTATCGTGCCGCCGTCTTCGATGTGGCGGCTCCTACCTTCCGCGACCAGCAGGCGCAGCAGATCACTGCCATCCGCAAATTCGACATTAAGACGCAGACCTTCCAGGAGGTCGCCTATGGCGGCTACAAAGCCAACCGCGCCGAGATGCCAGCCGACCTGTCGCAGCAGATTCCTTATATCCGCCGCCTGCTGGAGGCCTACCGCATTCCTATCCTCGAGTCTCCGGGCTTTGAAGCGGATGATGTCATTGGCACGCTCGCGCGCCAGGCGGCAGAGCAGTCCTACGAGGTTTTTATCGTTTCCAGCGATAAGGACATGCTGCAACTGGTGAATGACAAAGTTTGCGTATTGAATCCGCCAAAGGACAATCTGATCTGCGACGCGCCGAAGGTGGAGGAAATTCTGGGCGTTCCTCCAGAGAAGGTTGTGGACGTGATGGCACTGCGCGGCGATACCATCGACAACATTCCAGGCGCGCCCGGCATCGGCGACAAAGGCTCGGTGGAGATCATCCGCCGCTTCGGGTCGGTGGAAGCTGCGCTTGAGCATGCCGCCGAAGTAGAGAAAAAGGTGTATCGCGAGTCACTGCTGAACAATCGCGACATCATTTTGTTCAGCAAGCAAATGGCTACAATCGACAGCCATGTTCCCGTGACGCTTGACCTGGCGTCTATGCGTGCCGTAGATCCCGACCCAGCCGCCGCGCGCGCGCTGTTCACGGAACTCGAGTTTAATGCGCTCCTGAAGGATTTCGTCTCCGGCGTGGAAATCGGGGACACCGACTATCGCGGGGCTGGCTCGGCCATCGACATCGACTCCGTGATGCAGATACTGCCTGCCGATGGCTCTCTGGCCGTAGCCGTGGAGGCAGCAGTCCTGCCCGCCATTCAGCAGACTCCAGGTTCTACCGGCGATCCCGAATTGGTGGAAGGCGAGCCAGAAGCAGGCGAATCAGCGGCAATATCCCAGTCTGGTCTACTGGATTTTCCAGAAGCTCCGCCATCGCTGGCTGCCATGCCAGCTTCAGGACAAGCTACCATTCAAGCAGGACCGGAAGACGAAGCGAAAGCGCAAGCGGAAGAAGAATTGCGCGTTGCCATTTCGGCTGCGCCCGGCCGGGCCATTGTTGTGACGCTCTCCGGTGGAGACACCACTGAGCGCCTTCGCGCCCTGCTGCTCGCCCTGCATGTCCCCAAGGCAGTGCATGACTGGAAGACTGCCATCCATGCGCTGTCCACCGCCGGCAGCGGAGCACACGCCACCACGCTGCAATCGGTACGTGACGACACTCAGCTCTATTCCTACTTGCTCGACCCCACATACTCCAGCCACGATCTTGCTTCCGTGGCGCTGCGTCACTTCAACCTCAAGCTGACCGGTGTGGAAAAAGGTTCTCCGCCTCCGGACCCTACTCGTTTGCTGTGCGAGGCCGCGGACATTACCGGGCGGCTCGCGCTGGAGCTTCGCGGCAAGGTGGAAGCAGCAGGCTTGATGAGCGTGTATGAAAGCATCGACCTTCCGCTGGTGCCTGTGCTGGCGCGCATGGAGCAGACTGGTATCCGCGTGGATGGCGCCGTACTGGCGGAAATGTCGCAGCGGCTCAATCGCGATGCTCAGGCTAAGGCCCGTGACATCTACGACCGCGCCGGCATGGAATTCAACATCAACTCGCCGCGCCAGCTTGGGGATGTACTCTTCAACAAGCTGAATCTTCCTAAGCCGCTGAAATACGGTAAAGGTAAGACCATCTCGACTGCGCAGCAGGTCATGGAAGAGCTTGCCGCCGAGCATGAGATCGCGCGCATGGTGCTCGACTACCGCCAGCTCTCCAAGCTCAAATCCACGTATGTCGATTCGCTTCCGGCGCTGCTGAATCCCGCAACCAAGCGCCTGCACACCACCTTCGACCAGACCACGGCAGCAACCGGCAGGCTCTCTTCGCGCAACCCCAACTTGCAGAACATTCCTATCCGCACCGAGCTGGGCCGTGAAATTCGCGCTGCGTTCGTCGCGGATGAAGGTCACATACTGCTGGCGGTGGACTACTCGCAGATTGAGTTGCGCCTGCTGGCGCATTTCTCCCAGGACCTGCTGCTCGTCGAAGCCTTCCGCCGTGGTGACG
Source organism: Candidatus Korobacteraceae bacterium (assembly GCA_050183935.1). Lineage (GTDB taxonomy): Bacteria > Acidobacteriota > Terriglobia > Terriglobales > Acidobacteriaceae > DASZRZ01. Next base: position 6,946 of record JBFXAV010000041.1, read on the forward strand.
ACATTCACACGCTCACCGCCTCACAGGTCTTTGGTGTGCCTCCTCTTATGGTGGATGCCGAGCATCGCCGCCGCGCCAAAGCCGTGAACTTCGGGATCGTGTACGGCCTGTCGCCCTTTGGACTCTCACAACAGCTTGGCATTGAACAGGCGGAAGCGCGCCGCTTTATCGAAGCGTACTTTGAGAAATACCAGGGAGTGCGCCGCTTTATTGACCAGACGCTGGCCGAAGCCCGTCACGAACAGAAGGTACAGACCCTGTTCGGGCGCATACGCCCGATTCCCGACATTCACAGCAAAAATCCTAACCTGCGCGGATTCGCCGAGCGCACCGCCGTGAATACGCCGCTGCAGGGCACAGCCGCGGACCTGATCAAGCTGGCCATGATTCGCATCGACAATGCGATTCTGGAAGAAGGGTTGAAGTCACGAATGCTGCTTCAGGTTCACGATGAGCTGGTATTCGAAGCCCCGCTGGACGAAGTGGAGTACCTCCGCGCCATGGTGACCGACCTGATGCAGAACGTGCATCCGCTGCGCGTTCCGCTGCTTGTGGAGGTGGGGGCGGGGAAAAACTGGAGGGATCTGGAGTATTGAGAATTTGGGATCTTAAATTTGTAATCTGAAATATTGATTGAAAACGCACGCGAGCTTTTTCAAATTACAAAATTTCAAACTTTAAATTCCCAGGCTCTTCTGAATTGCTCCCGCAATGGACTCCGTAATCCTGCTCATCTGTTCTTCTGACTCTGCTTCCACCATCACACGCGCCAGCGCTTCCGTCCCGGAGTAGCGCACCACCACGCGGCCGCTGCCGTTCAGTTCCTGCTCGGCTGCGCGAATGATCACCGCCACTTCGGGAATCTGCTCCAACGGGCGCTTCTCGCGCACGCGAATGTTCTTGATGATTTGCGGGAACACTTTCAGGTCGGAAACCAGTTCGGCCAGGCTGCGCCCGGTTCGCGCAAGCACTTCCATGACTCGCAGCGCGGTCATTATTCCATCGCCGGTCGTAGCGTCACCGTCGCGGAAAAGAATGTGCCCGGACTGCTCGCCTCCCAGGGCCGCTCCGGTTTTCTGCATTTCTTCCAGCACATACTTATCGCCTACCGGCGCGCGCAGCATGCGGATGCCGCTGCGCTTGAGTGCGATCTCCAGGCCCATGTTCGACATGGTGGTGGCAACCACAGTGTCTGAACGCAGCAAGCCGCGTGTTTTCATGTCACGCCCGGCCAGGAGCAGCACTCCATCGCCGTTCACCACGTTTCCGGCCGCATCGGAAAACAGCGCCCGATCGGCGTCGCCATCGAAGGTGATCCCCAGGTCGTACTTGCCGGACGCCTTGCGGATCCCCTCCGCCACCACCTTGGGATGCAGCGCCCCACATTGCTCATTGATGTTCCGCCCGTTCGGCGAGTCGTGCATGTAGTCTGCCCGGATTCCGCAGGTCTCCAGCACACGATGCGCCACTGGAGTGGCTGCGCCGTTGGCGCAATCCACCAGCACGCGCAATCCTTGAATCGCGGAGCCAGCAACGCTCGCGGCCAGCCAGTTCACGTAGGCATCCAGCAACTCGGGATGCGTTATCGCCGAGATTGATGCACCATTGTTCTGGGCCGGAATTTGGGGTGGGTTTTCCAGCTCCGGGGTCTTGCCATGCAGCAGACTGAAGATATCTGCCTCGATCTGCTCTTCGACTTCATCCGAGAGCTTGTAGCCATCGTGGCCAAAGACTTTGATTCCGTTATCCGTCCAGGGATTGTGCGAGGCGGAGATCACGATGCCCGCGGCAAAACCATTACGCCGCGCAAGGTAAGCCACCGCCGGCGTGGTAATCACCCCGGCGCTTTCGCTTTCCACTCCGGCCCATTGCAGCCCCTGCACCAGCGAGGCCGCAATCCAGGAGCTGGACTCGCGCGTATCCTGGCCCAGCACCACGCGCGCACCGCTCTGCTTCCGCGCGAGATGGCGACCCAGGGCCGCTCCCACGGCAAACACAGTAGGATGGTCCAGCGGTGGGTCGCCCGCGACTCCCCGGATGCCGTCGGTCCCGAATAGCATTCTCATCAGTCTTAAAGTCTCTCCTAAAATCTTTATAAAGGCGCGCTTCCGCCGTGCGAAAGCGGGGATGGCATCTGCCTCATCCCAAAATTCAGAGTTCATTTTACCAATCGGGAGAGCTACTTCGAGAGCGCGGCGAGGACTTCGCGGAACAACGTATCGAATTCGTTAGCAGTACCGTTGCGCGCGGCCGCCGATAGTGCTCGTTCGGCGGCGGGACGCTGATAGCCGAGATTGACCAGCGCGGAGAGAACGTCCTGTTCCACTGCGGAAGCTGCCTGAGGAGCAGCAGCAGATCCGAACTCGTCGAGTTTGTCACGCAGCTCCAGTACCATGCGCTCGGCAGTCTTCTTGCCGATGCCGGGAATACGCGTCAGGCGCGCCACATCGCCGCCCCGGATAGCTCCGATCATGTCTGTCACAGGCATGCCGCTCAGGATGGTAATTGCCAGTTTCGGACCGATCCCACTCACCGCCAGAAGCTTTTCGAACAGCCGCTTTTCTTCGACCCGGAAAAATCCGAACAGCGCAATGGCGTCTTCGCGAACGTGAGTGTGAACGTGCAGGGCTACCTCGTTCCCCGTGGCAGGAAGATCGGAGAACGTGGGAACACTAATGGCTACGTCATACCCAACCCCGCAGGCCTCGAGTACGGCCTGATTGGGATACTTGGCGATCAACGTTCCACGAAGATGAGCAATCATTGGTTTTTGGAGCGAGTCGAGGACACGCCGCGCGAGTCCTCCGCTTGTCTCTTGGCCATGGGTGCATACACTATACTGGCAACAAGGTGCGTTTGCAGCTTGCCTAAGTCTTACATCCGGCCCGAATCCTTCGCGTTTACCCTGTTGCTCA
>JBFXAV010000042.1:0-9815 GCA_050183935.1 Candidatus Korobacteraceae bacterium
GCGGTGTACATGCCCGGAGTTCACGCCACCATCGCGGGAGTGATTCTTGGCGCCCTGACTCCCGCCAAGGCTCAATCCGACTATCGTGATTTCACCCAGGCACTGGATGGCATCCAGGAAAAATTTGACAGATACGTAAAGAGAGGCGACCGCGACAGCGCGGAGGTAGTTCTGGGCCACATTGAAGAGCTCGCGCGCCTGACCGAGCCGCCGCTGGAACGCCGGGAGCGATCCTTCCACTTCTGGAGCAGCTTCGTGGTGCTGCCGATCTTTGCGCTGGCCAACGCCGGGGTTGTGCTCTCCTTAGAGACTCTCCAGCAGGCGGTAGCCAGCCCCGTGCTGCACGGCATTGTGCTCGGACTGGTTGCCGGAAAACTGATCGGAATTTTCGGATTTGCCTGGCTGGCCACGCGCCTTGGCCTGGCTGATTTGCCTTCGACACTACGCTGGGCCCACATAGCAGGAATGGCGCTGGTGGCGGGAATCGGATTTACCGTCTCCCTGTTCATCACTGAATTGGCATTCGATGATCCGATGGCAATCGACCAGGCCAAAATTGCCATCCTGCTTGCTTCAGCTACCGCCGGGGTGCTTGGATACCTGTTCCTGCGACTGCTGACAAAGGCAAAGAACGAACGGCAAAACGCCGGCTAAAGTTCGCGCAGCGCAGACGCCACTTGCCCGCGTGCGGCGCGCATGGCCGGCGGCACCCCACCCAGCAAGCCCATCAATAAGGCAAATGCCATTCCCACGCCTAGGAGCCCAGGCGTGATCCGGAAGGCAAACGCAAGGTGAGAGAACGTCTGCCAATTCATAGCGCCGGTCGTGAGCCCGTTCAACGGAAGAACGGCAAGGCATCCCAGCAAGCCGCCCACCAGAGCAATGCACAGGGACTCGAACATGAACGAGGCGACAATGCTGGGCGCGGCAAACCCAATGGCACGCATGGTCGCAACCTCGCGCGAGCGCTCCGCCACGGCCGAGTACATGGTGTTCAGCGATCCGAATACGGCGCCAATCCCCATTACCACTGCTACCAGCGTGCCCAGCACGGTGATCAGCGTTGTCAGCATTTGCGATTGCTTGGCGTAGTAGTCCACTTCGCGCTCAACCTGCACGTTCAAACGGGGATCGGTCGTAGCTGCATCCTTGAACTGGGTAAGCGCGCCAGGAGAATCCAGGCGCAAAGTGACCGACTGAAACAAATTCTGAGGACGCTGGAATACCTGATTCAGTACGTTGGCGTCGGCCCAGACCTCGGAGTCGAAGGCGCTGCCACCGGCGTCAAAAACTCCCACGACGGTCCATGTCTCGCCGCCAAGAGGCACGCGGCTGCCCAGTTGCAGCCCAACGTAAGTTGCGGGGACGTTGCGACCGACCACCATTTCACTGAGTCCAGGCTGGAAAAAGCGGCCGGAAAGCATCTTCACCGAGGTCCGCACCTGGAGCACATTGGCAGCGACTCCACGCACCTGCACGTTGGCGTTGGCGTCCGGCGATTCCAGCATGGGGAACCCGGCGATCACCACGACTTCCGGACTTACTAGCGGACCTGCGGCTTCGCGAGCCACGCCGGGAAGCTCTGAGAGCACTCGTACCCGATCCAATTGCACCGAACTGTCAATCTCCGAGGTGGCGCCGGCGCGCCGTACGATGGCGTTTTCCGCCGATCCGGAAGCTACCAGCGTTGCCTGGAAACCGCGTGCCAGCGACAGCATGGCAACGAAGACACCCACCGATCCGGCAATGCCCAGAACGGTGACGATGGAGGACGTCCAGCGTACACGCAGACTTCGCAGGTTGTAACTGAGAGGAATCGCCACCTAAACCCTCCGCAACGCATCCACAACACGCAGCCGCATGGCAGACCAGCCGGGAAACATTGCCGCCACGATTCCCACCACAAGCGATGCTGCCATTCCCAAAAGAACCGTTTCCGGTGGTAGATAAAAGAACGGCAGCATTCCGCCAGTGGGATCGCCACGAAGCGTGAATAGTTTGCACAGACCAAGGCCCAGCGCTCCTCCCACCAACGCCACGGTGATCGATTCCACCAGGACCAGTACCAGTACGAAGCGATCCGTAAATCCCACGGCCTTCAATACAGCGAGTTCCCTGGTACGCTCCCGCACCGCAATTGCCATGGTGTTGCCAGTGACCAGCAGCAGAGTAAAGAACACAACGCTACCAATACTCAAAATCAGGAACTCGATGTTCCCCATCTGCTTCACAAAGCCGGCGGCAAAGTTGCTTTCGGTTTCGGTCTTGGTCTCCCATGGGGAATTGGCGAATTGCTCGTCGATGGCTTTCACCACCTGGGGTGCGGCATCGGGATCGTTCACCCGCAATGTGTACCAGCCAACCATTCCCTTCTGGTACTCGTTGCGTTCGTCCAGATACTTCCAGTGGAACCAGAACTGGTTCACATCATCCTGCTTGCGCGTACCGTCGTAGATTCCGCGAATGTTGAATTCCCAGTTACCTGCGAAGATCGTTCCGCGGATGGGGATGCGGTCTCCAACCTTCCAACCGAAGCGGTCTGCCAGATTGCGCCCAACAATGGCGCCTTCACGGTCGGCTACAAAAGCATTCCACTGCTGGTCGGGAACCGCAAACTCAGTGAACATCTGGCGGTAGTTGTCGGTGTCGATGCCGAACTGCGCGAAGAAGTTGCGCTCGTCCTGGTACACGCCTCCGAACCAATTCGCAAACGTAACTTCCTTCACCCCGGGAGTACGCAACAACCGGTCCCGATAGGCCAGGGGCAGCGGCTGAATGAGCGAGACCTTATTGATCACCACCAGGCGATCAGCGCCGGCCACGTCCACTCCCTGGCTGAACGCGCCGCGCACCACGGCCAGAATTCCAAACAAGAACAGAGCGACGGCAAAGGAACCCAGCGTGAGGGTGAGCCGAATCTTTTTGCGGAATAAGTTGGCAAGAATCAGGCGCAGGTACTTCACCGCACACTCTCCGCACTCTGCGCCTCTGCAAGCACGCCCTTGTCCATGTGGAGAACGGCCTGAGCGCGCTCGGCGGCCAGGGGATCATGAGTGACCATCAGCACTGTCTTGCCGTATTGCCTCACCAGCAGTTCCAGGAGCGTCAAGACCTCATCTGCGCTCTTGCGGTCAAGGTCTCCGGTGGGCTCGTCGCACAGCAGGAACGTGGGATCGGCCACAATGGCGCGGGCAATTCCCACACGCTGTTCCTGACCACCTGAAAGCTGCCGAGGATAGTGATGCATGCGCTCGCCCAGACCGACTACGGCCAGCGCGGTTTCCACATGCTTCCGTCTTTCTGCTTTGGAGAGCTTGGTGAGCAGTAGGGGAAGCTCTACGTTCTCAAAGGCAGTGAGCACCGGAATGAGGTTGTACATTTGAAAGACAAACCCCACGTGCCGTGCTCTCCAGGCGGTGAGCTTACGCGCGGACATGTTCGTAATCTCATCGCCAGCTACCGTTATGCTGCCGGACGTGGGCAGATCGAGTCCGCCGATCAGGTTCAGCAATGTCGTCTTGCCAGAACCGCTCGGGCCCATGAAGGCCACAAACTCACCAGCGCTCACATCCAGATTCAACCCTTGCAGCACCTGAATCTGCTCGCTTCCGCGCTGGTACGTCTTGTTGACTCCGCGTACCCGAATCAGACTGTCGCCACTCGCTTTGCCGTCCACCTGTACCATTCGCTATTACCTCAATCCATCTCTTTTGTTCTCTCAGGGCTTCAATTCCACTTCCTGCCCATCCTGCAGGCCTTCCATGGAGCTGGTCACCACCTGTTCGCCCACAGAAAGACCAGCAATTACTTCCTGGTTCGGCCCTTGCGCTCCGCCGAGTTTCACAGCCCGGCGCTCAAGCCGTCCCTCGCGATAAACAAAAACCACCGGCTGTCCGGCTTCCTGCCGCACGGCCTGGCTCGGAACAAGAACCGCCGACTGCTCGGGCATAGCCTGTTGTTTCGTATCCGCTTCCAGGAAGCGCACCTTTACTCCCATGTCTGGCAGAATGCGCGGATCAAGCTTGTCAAACGTAAGCCGGACCTTTACGGTCGCCTTCTGCCGGTCCGCCGTGGGAATCACCGTGCGCACTTTGGCGGGGATCTCCCATCCCGGATACGCATCGAGCACAGCGACGGCAGGCTGGCCGCTGCGGACGCGAGCGATATAAGACTCGTTGACGTCGACTTCAATCTCCAGCGAAGTCATGTCCACAATGGTGGCGATGCCGGTACGGGTGAATCCTCCACCCGCGGAAATCGGGGACACCATTTCTCCTCGTTGGGCGTCTTTGGAAACTACAACTCCGTCAAAAGGAGCACGGACAATGGTGTTTGCAAGGTCCTGCTCGACCACCCCAATGCCTGCTTCCGCCGCTTTGACTTGCTCTTCCGTTTGCGTGATCCGGGCATTCAGACTGTCTACGCGAGTTCTGGCAGCATCAAGTTCCTGCTGGGTCACCACTCCGCTGGTGCTCAGTTTCTCAATGCGTCGAAAGTCCCTTTCGGCATTCCCAAGATTGACCCGCAGGTCTGCCAATGTGGCCTGCGTAGCGTCCCGCTCTGCCTGCGCGGACGCGAGTCGTGCGCGTATATCGAGGTCATGCAGCCGCGCCAGGATATCTCCGGCCTTCACCCGCATGCCTTCCTCGGCATTGATTTCCGTTACCCGGCCAGTAATCTGGGCGGCTACCGTCGAACGGCGGCGGGGAGTTACATAGCCGCTCGCATTCAAGAGAACTGCCTGGGCGCGGCCGCTGCTGGCGGTTGCGCTGGCAACTTCCACGACCGGCGTCTTCCCACGTAATGCAGCAACTGCGCCCACGATCAGCAGCGCCAAGCCAATGGCCGCCGCCACGTAGCGTAGCCAACTACTGCGGTCTCGCCGACGAGCGCTCTCGTTGATCTTCAGTGATCCCAGATCGGGGACAGTGGGGGTTTGCCGCAAACTCAAGTCAACCTCGCAAATGAGGGGAAACTGACCTTCACAATTTTATTATGTAGTCCCGCGCTTCGATTCGGCGTTCTAAGAAATCCGTGCAGGTCCGGAATCAGAGGCCCTGCAGGTGCGTCAGCATTCGTTTTCGAATGGCTTCGTCAGGCATGCGTCCCATGCCGGCTCCCATGTTGTCCACGAGGTGACGCGGATTGCGTGTGGCCGGGATTGCGCAGGTCACCGCCGGATTACTGACGATGTACTTCAGGAAAAACTGGGCCCAACTGTTACAGTCAAACTCTGCCGCCCACTCCGGCAGCGGCTTTCCCCGGACCTTCCCGAACAACTGCCCTTCGGCAAATGGCCGATTCACCAGCACCGCAATCTTGCGCTCAGCGGCCAGCGGGAGAATGCGTTGCTCCGCTTCCCTCTCGGCGAGAGAGTAATTGACCTGAAGGAAATCCAAGTCTGCCTCGCTGGTCATCAGGCGTTCCAACGCGCCGTAGCCGCCGGGGTTGTAGTGGGTAATTCCAAGATAACGCAGCTTGCCCTGCTTCTTCCAATCGCGCAGCGTGCCCAGGTGGGTCTGCACATCGCGAAGATTGTGTACCTGCATCAGGTCGATGGGATCAGCTCCAAGCTTCTTCAGCGAGTCTTGCATCTGCTGGATGCCGCTCTCCCGCCCATTGGTCCAAACCTTGGTCGCGATAAAGATCTGTTTGCCGACGCCCAACTCTCGTGCAATTTTTCCCAGCACCTGCTCGGAGGCGCCGTACATGGGAGAGCTGTCCACCACACGCCCTCCATGTTCCACAAACAGGCGCAACACCTCGCTGGCTTCGCTCCAGTCCGAGCCGGGGCCGCTGATGTCGAAGGTCTGCCAGGTTCCCAGCCCAATGACCGGAAGCTGCTCTCCGGACTTCGGTATGGCGCGCTGAATGCGAGGAGACGAAGACATTGCTGACCTGGATTGGCCGGAAGCCGCTGGAGCAACGCACGCTGCAGCCGCAGCCATGCCCAGCCGCAAGAACTCTCGCCGCTGAAGCCAAGGCGAGGACATGGTTCCCTCCACAAAAAAGGCCGCCGGAGCGGCCTTGAGCACGCGGTTATGACGCCAGCAACGTCAGTTCTTGTCGCCGCCGCCGTGAGTCTGGCGACACTTCTTGCACGCTGTGGGCGGCTGGGAGTTATCCACTATATGCTCGACCTTGGGCAGTTGCCGCAGGTACGTCCAGACTGCGTGCAGGTCGTCGTCGGTCATGTTGCGGAACAAAGCCGGGTTCATGACCGCAAGCTTTCGGGTACCGACCATGCCTTCGCGCAACGCCTGGCGGAACATCTTTTCGTCGTACTTTCCCAACCCTGTAGCTGAAGAAGTGAGGTTGGACCCCGCCGTTGTGCCCACCATCACCTTGCCCCCGGCAAGTTCTCCGATCACGGGTTTCTGGTCTGGTCCGCGCACGGTATGGCAGGTGTCACAAAGCTTCACCAGTTTGGCGCCTCGGGCCGCATCCGCTTCAGGAGCAGCTTGGGCGGCGGGCTCAGCGTGAAGTCCGGCAACAGCGAGCAGGCAAAACGCCAGCGTCCAATTCATGAGTCTGAACTGATTCATAGCACCCCGATCTGAATATCGTTGTACATTGCCTGAATCGTGGCCCGAATTCTACGGAGCAAAATTCTTCGACAGGTAATCGCGAATAGCTTTCTCGTCAGCGCCGCTCACGTCTGCGCCGAATTCCTTCATGGTGTTGATCAATTCCTGCCATTGCGCAGGAGTTCGCTTGGTGGCAAATACCTGGTCAAGATTGTGGCACATGGTGCACTTGGTATCGAGCAAGGCCCTGCCACGGCCGTTGCCTGCGCTCGCGGAGGTGCCTGCTGCCGGAGCCGGAGCCGAGGCGCCCGCCGCAGGCGCTGCCTTTGCAGCACTCGTGGAAGCAGCCTCGGGAGATGCCGCAGCACGAGCAGAGCCAGCGCCTTGCGCGGAAGTGGAGGCTCCTGCCGATGCCGGCGCAGCACCATTTCTCGCGGAATCCATGGGCGCCGGTGGGGCCACGGCTTTCGGAGGAGCAGGTGTGCGCCCGTAGTTTTTGGAAAGATAGGTGACGATGGTCTTTTGATCGGCGGCGGAGATATCGGCGCCAAAGTCACGCATCAGTACCACCACATCATTCCACTCGTCGGGGGTACGGGTACGGTCAAAAGCACGGCTTGGTTCATGACAGGTGCTGCACTTGGTTGCGATCAACTGCTTAGCCGGATCTTCCGGCATGCGATCGAGTGCGCCTTGCTGGTAGCCATGGACTAGCGGTGGGAACAGCACTACGGCCAGCGCCAGCAGGATCATCAACCCAGCGAACTTCGAGGCCAAGCAGCGGCTATTCGAGGCCACTGCACTCATCTGGAAGGACAAATCTGTTTGCAAAATTACCCCCGAAGCAGAATCCCCTACCGGTCCATGGGTCACCGCATCAACCAATTGCCGTAACGCATCCGAGGCTCCCGCTCGCTCGGGCCACTCAGAATCCGTATAGGCCTATTCAGATGCTCCCATGAATCCTAAGGAATCGTATAAATCGAGTGTTGTGCGTGTCAACCGAAGCATCCGCAAGCGGGGTTGGCCCGCAACCTGTTATCTTAGCCCGTGGAAACGCATCCGCGAAGATGCGATTTCAGGTAGCTCCCCAGACAATGCCCGGAACGTTCCAATTCATGCTCATTATTCTTCGGTACGGACTGGTTCTGCCACTGGTTTTGACCGTTCTTCTAGTCCCTTGCGGGTTCGGCCAAACCGCTGCGACCCAGGATCCCGCCTCAGAAGCTGCCCCGGCAATACCAGCGCATTCCGAAACCATTGTAGTGACTGGGACGTTTGAGCCCTGGCCACTTTCCGAAAGCAACCGCTCCGTCACTTCGCTGCCAGTGCGGGAGCAGACACTGCTGTTTTGCTCCATGGTGGACTTCCTGCGCCTTGAACCCTCCATCGACCTGCGCCAGAGGGGCGCATGGGGAACCCAGGCCGATCTTTCCATTCGCGGCTCCACCTTTGGGCAATCGTTAGTGCTGCTCAACGGGCTGCGTATTAATGATGCCCAGTCTGGACACCATAATCTCGACATCCCATTGCCGCTGGAATCGATTTCGCGCATCGAAGTGTTGCGCGGGGCAGGCTCTACCTTCCACGGGGCGGACGCAATGGGCGGCGCGGTGAACTTCATCGCCGAGCCATCGGAGGCAAGTGAATTGCGCCTGCGTGCCGGCGGCGGCAACTTCGGCTTTAACCAGCAGCGCGTGCTCGGCTCCATGGTACGAGACGGTTGGTCGGAGACGCTGACGCTGAATCGCGACTTCTCTACAGGGTTTCGCCCGGGACGCGACTTCCGCAGTTCCTCTGCTTCGTCGCAAACGCGATTGGACTCCGCATGGGGCGCAACCGACATTCTGCTGGCGGGCAGCGATCGCCCGTTTGGAGCTGACCAGTTTTACGGGAACTTCAACTCCTGGGAGCGCACCAAAAGCTGGTTTGCGTCTGTGGGGCAGCAACTCGGCGAGAAAACGCGCGTGGCAGGGGCCTACCGGCGGCACACCGACAACTTCATTCTCTACCGCGACCGCCCGCAGGTGAGCGCCAATAACCATATCAGCGAAAGCTGGCAGGGGGTTGCTCGCCGAGTTGAGACGCTGGGGCGGAACTCCAATCTTTCTTACGGTGTCGACGCGCAGGGAGACCAGATTGACAGCAACAACCTTGGCCGTAGGGGTCGCAATCGTGGCGCCGGTTATGTGAATCTGGATCTGCGAACGGTACAGCGTTTTTCTTTCTCGATAGGTGCGCGCGAAGAAATTTTTAGTGGAGGACGAAGTGAGTTCCTTCCCAGCATTGCCGCCGGAATGTGGCTGCATCCTTCTTTTAAGCTTCGTGCAGGCGTAAGCCGGGCGTTCCGGCTGCCGACCTACACCGACCTTTATTATCAAGACCCTGCCACGCAAGGAAATCCGAATCTGCGGCCGGAGTCGGCGTGGAGCTTTGAGGCAGGCGCAGATTGGGCTCCATCGGGCAGAGTTTCAGCGGGCGCCACCTTCTTCCATCGCCGGGACCGCGACGTGATTGATTACATCCGCAGCGTACCAGGACAGCGATTTCAGGCCACCAACATTCACGATCTTCAGTTCACCGGCGCGGAAGCATTCCTGCGACTCCGCCTGCCACGGTACCAGCAGCTAGACGTTGGCTACACAGCAATTCATGGCAACCAGAATCTGCAGCCACAGATCACCTCGCGCTATGTACTGAACTATCCCACCCACAACCTGATTCTGGGCTGGACAGGATCATGGCGCGATGTACTGGTGGGACGCGCGCGATTGGGGGTCATCCAGCGCTTCCGACGGGACAGCTATCCTCTGCTGGAGTTTTCCGTCTCGCGAAGCAGCGGGGGCATCCGACCGTATTTTCAGATGCTGAACGCGAGCAACACCAGCTACCAGGAAATTCCTGGGGTAGTGATGCCCGGCCGCAGTGTGGTGGGCGGGGTAGAACTGGTATTGCCGGCACGGAAACCGTGAATAAACCTTATCTGCTATTCGACCCTGTAGGTAACTCCAACCGTAAAGCCTACAGGGTAGCCTGGAGTCGCGTGGATTTGCGGGACCACCGGCGCTGAAGAGGATATTCGAGATTCCAGATAGTTTTGCGTTTCGTAATAGCGCCGGTCCGTAAGGTTATCGATCGCGAAATTCAACTCCACTCCGCGGCCAATTGCCTTGCTGATGCTGAGGTCCACAACGTCCAGCCCGCTGGCCCTGATTGCAGGATCCAGTTCATCAAGCCGGTAATTTCCGATGTGCCGGTAGCGGACGGAAGCAAAAAGTCCGTGCCATC
>JBFXAV010000043.1:0-9779 GCA_050183935.1 Candidatus Korobacteraceae bacterium
GCCGCATGCGGCGATGTTGATTGTGCGCAGCGCGGCACACTCTTCTTCGGAGATGTCCATTTCTTCCAGGAACACCTTGCCGGTATCGAGCGACATCCGGCCCAGCGTGGTGTCACGGACGGCGCGTGGCTGCTCGTAAATTTCTTTGAGCATGAAATGCTTAAAGCCGCCCTATTCCGCCATGATGGGGTCCCAGGTGATGTGCTGTACCTGGCGCACCAGTGGACGGCCATCGTAATCGGTGAGCTGCACGCCATCCGGCGTGATCACCGCGAGGTCGCCATCGGAAAGAAAGAAAAGATCGCGTGTGTGATACAGGATGGCCGGCACATCGGACGCCACAAAGTATTCGTCCTTGCCCAAGCCGATGACGGCGGGCGGCCCGTTGCGCGCAGCGACAATCTTGTCGCGCTCGTCTTCGGAAATCACCGCCAGTGCATAGACTCCGGTGAGCAGCTTCACTGTCTTGCGCACTGCATCTTCCAGCGTCACACGCGTGCCGTTGGAGGATTTCAGGTGCTTTTCAACCAGATGCGCAATGATCTCAGTGTCGGTCTCTGTAGTGAAGTGGTGGCCTTCCTCAACCAGCTTTCGCTTCAAGGAAAGGTAGTTTTCGATGATTCCATTGTGCACCACCACAATGCGCCCGGTGCAATCCCGGTGCGGATGGGCATTCTCTTCCGTGGGACGCCCGTGCGTCGCCCAGCGGGTGTGCCCAATGCCGTACGTGCCATCGAGCGGCTTGAGGCGGATCACCTCTTCCAGGTTGCGCAGTTTGCCTTCCGCGCGCCGAATCTGGAGCCCGTCGCCATTGCCGGCCACTGCAATCCCGGCCGAGTCATAACCACGATATTCTAGGCGTCGCAGGCCATCGACGATGACCGGCACAACCCGCTTCTTACCGACGTATCCAACGATTCCACACACGGCAAATCACTCCTGCGCGCCCCCGCGCCCAGCCTGGGAACGTACCACTGCAACTGTACATCAGATTGGATTTTGGGAAGCGGAACAGCGATGCAGTTAACATAACCACGGTAACTGGCCTTCCGGTGCATTCCCGGAGGCTTTTCGAGGGCATTTCAGGAGCGTCAGTCGTCTCAAAGAGCACTACGGTTCGAGACGGTACTGGTACTCCTCGATCACAGGGTTGGTAAGAACCTCGCGGGCCATGCGCTCTACTTCCTCCCGCGCAGCCGCTTCGCTCAAACCGTCGAGCGCAATCTCAAAGTACTTGCCCTGGCGCAGGCCGGAGATGCCCCGATATCCCATCTTGTTCAAAGCGCCGTGGATTGTCTTGCCCTGGGGATCCAGAACGCTCTTCTTGAGCGAAACGTAAACGTAAGCTTTCATGTACTCAGGAATTATAAGGGAAAAACCATCCCCGGATTTCCACCGATGATTGCAGCCAAAAGAAATTCTCGCGGAATTTCTTTCTCACAACCGGAACAGCTCGCGCAGGCGCTTGGTCTGGGCGCGGCTTACCGGAATCTCCGACTGCTTCTTATCGTCCATGCGGAGCTGGTACGAACTCTTGAACCACGGCACCACTTCGCGAATGCGATTGATATTGACCAGATAGGAGCGATGCGCGCGCCAGAAGAGCGAAGGCTCCAGCGACTCCAGCAGTTCTTCCAGCGTGCGGCAGTTAGACTGGCCCTCCAGTTGTGATGTCATCACGGTAATGACGCCGTCTTCAATGGAAGCGAAGCAGATGTCCTTCTGGTCCACCAGGAACAGCCGCCCTGCGGCCTTGATCAGCACCTTGGAGGATTGTGCCTTGGGCTCCAGCATGGAACGCACCAGGGTTTCCAGGCGCTCGGCAGGATTTGGGCCGCCGTTGGTCTTGGCCTTCGCCTTCTTCACCGATTGCAGGACGCGGCCCTTGTCGAAGGGCTTGAGAAGGTAGTCAATGGCGTTGACCTCGAACGCCTTCACTGCGTACTGATCGAAGGCCGTCGCGAACACGATCTGCGGCAACCGGACCTTCTTGTCCATCAGCTTTTTGATCACGCCGAAGCCGTCCAGGCCAGGCATCTGCACGTCCAGAAACACCAGGTCGGGTGAGTGCTCTTTAATCAGCGTCACGGCTTCGACACCATTCCTGCCCTGGGCGACCACATCCACGTCGCCCACGGCCTTCAGCAGAAAAGCCAGTTCATCGCGTGCCAGTTGCTCGTCGTCCACGATCAGTGCGGATAGCGTCATGTGCAACTGCCCCCGTGTGCGGATTTAACCAGAAAGTATACATGCCGGAACTCGGCGCACCAGCAGTCAACAGCAACGCAGACCAAACAGTTGCAAATTCGCCTTTTATTCGCTTAAACTTCGCTTGCGTGGGACCTGTGGGCTATCAGAGACATGGCGGATCCCATTTTCGGCCCTTACGGAGGAGCCAATGGCACTCACCAAGCGGCAGCGGCAGGTGTATGACTTCATCGCCGGATTCGTGCAGTCGCACGGGTATTCGCCCTCGTTTGAAGAAATTGGCGACGGCATGGGACTGAGTTCCCTGGCGACCGTCCACAAGCACATCAGCAACCTCGAAAAAAAGGGGTTATTGCGGCGCGACTACAACCGCAGCCGCTCCATCGATGTGCTGCCTCCACGCGGGCGGCTGAAGCAGTCCATGTCGGCGGGCACGTCGTTACCGGTCATGGGACGCATCGCCGCCGGTCGCCCCATCGAAGCAGTAGAGAACCCAACTTCTATCTCCCTTTCTGACTTCACTGGTTCCAAAGACGTATTCGTGCTGGAGGTCACCGGTGACTCCATGCAGGACGAGCACATTGTGAGCGGAGACTATGTTCTGGTGGAACGAGTCAACACCGCGCGCAACGGCGAGATCGTGGTCGCGCTGGTCGAAGGCATGGATGCCACCTTGAAGCGCTTTTACCAGGAGGGTGAGCGCATCCGGCTGCAACCCGCAAACGCCACCATGCAGCCCATCATGGTTCCCGCGCAGGCGGTGCAGGTGCAAGGACGAGTGATTGGAGTTTTACGGAAGTACTGAGCGTTTAACCGCGCTTGCTGAACAGCCGCTCTTGCGAAACTGCCCGCGCAGATTTTCGAGCGGGAATCCTGAAGATTCTTGAGCAAAAATTAAGATTTCCAAAATTTAAGATTTCCAATGGAATTGAAGATTCAAACCAGCGCCGCTAGGCGCGCTACATCATAGCCCGGAACGTCAGTTCCGGGAAAAAAGTGGACAAGATGCGAGTCCCGCCAGGGACGGCACTCAACGGTTCGCGCTCTTTATAGTCAGATCGATTCATCAAACCGCTCGGTATGAACAACTCACCGGCAGCGGCTTATGCTTCCCACATCCTATAATTTCTCCAATGCCAACCGCGCAAAAGAATCTGAACACCAGGGCTGAGGCTCTGCGCGAGCAGATTCGCCATCACGAATACCGCTACTACGTGCTCGACGATCCGGAGATCAGCGATCCCGAGTTCGACGTGCTCATAGAAGAACTCAAGCGCATCGAGGCGCAGAATCCGGCGCTGGTCACGCCCGACTCCCCCACCCAGCGCGTGGGCGGCAAGCCCCGCGAAGGCTTCGTGAAAGTACCGCACTCTTCGCCCATGCTCTCACTCGATAATGCCTATACGGAAGAAGATCTGCGCAACTGGGAGCGCCGGGTTCATGAGCTGAGCGGGATGACCTCGGTGGAGTATGTCTGCGAGCTTAAGCTCGACGGGCTTTCCATGTCGCTGCGCTATGAGAACGGGCGGCTGGTGGTGGCAGTAACTCGCGGCGATGGCTCGATTGGCGAAGAAGTCACGGCCAACGTGCGCACCATCCGCAGTGTGCCCCTAATGAGCAACGCGGCCAAAGCCGCGCTCCCGCAAGATTTTGAGGTGCGCGGTGAAGTGGTCATGCCCCTTAAGGCGTTCGAGCGCATGAACCAGGACCGCGACAAGCAGGGCCTGAGCCGCTTTGCCAATCCCCGCAATGCTGCCGCTGGCGCTGTGCGCGTGCTGGACCCGAGCATCACCGCGCTGCGGCGGCTGGAGTTCTACGCCTACTCCGTCCTTGTAGAGGGTCGCACGCTCTTCGCCACGCACTCCGAAGCGTTGGAGGCATTGGCAGCCGCTGGTTTCAAGGTGAACCGCAACTGGCGTAAGGCCCAGGATGTCGAACAGGTGTGGAGCTACATCCGCGATTGGGAGCCCAAACGCGCCGCCCTGCCTTATGAAACCGACGGCATCGTCATCAAGGTAAACCGCACTGACCTCTGGAACCGCCTTGGGTATACCGGCAAGGCCCCGCGCTGGGCGCTGGCTTACAAGTATGCTGCGCGCTCCGGCGTGACTCGCATCGACGACATTCTGGTGCAGGTGGGACGCACCGGCAAGCTGACGCCCGTGGCCGCCTTGCAGTCGGTTTCCATCGGCGGAACCACGGTGAGCCGCGCAACCCTGCACAACATGGACGAGATCGCCAGGCTCGGCGTCCGCATTGGCGACTGGGTGCAGGTGGAACGTGGCGGAGATGTGATTCCCAAAGTTGTGAAGGTGGTAGAAGACAAAGACCACCCCCGCGGGACCCGCGAGTTCCAGATGCCCACGCACTGCCCCGTATGCGGCGGCATTGTAGCGCGCACTGAAGGCGAGGCCGACCACCGCTGCGTGAACGCCAACTGCCCGGCGCGGCTGCGCGAAACCATTCTGCACTGGGCAGCGCGTGGAGTCATGAACATCGAGGGCATGGGCGAGGCACTGGTCAATCAGCTCACGGACCGCAAGTTTGTCTCCAGCGTTGCAGACATCTATGACTTGGCGAAAGACGACCTTCTGAAGCTGGAGCGCATGGGAGAAAAGTCCGCGCAGAACGTTTTGGATGAAATTGCCAACTCCAAAAAGCTGCCACTGGAGCGGGTGATTTTCGGCCTGGGCATACGCTTTGTGGGGACGCGCACAGCCGAACTGGTCGCCCAGTACTTCGGATCGATGGAGGCCTTGATAGAGGCGGCTACCCTGCCCGAACCGGAGAGCCTGGCCGAACTGCAGCAGGTGGAGGAAGTTGGTCCGCGGGTGGCGGGCGCGATCCGGGAATTCTTCGCCGAGCCCCGGAATCAGGAACTGGTGGAGCGTCTGCGGCGGGCCGGCTTGCAGATGACCGGCCAAAAGAAAGTACGCGGAACCCAGCTTGCCGGTAAGACCTTCGTCCTGACGGGAACTCTTCCGAACTACAGCCGGGAACAGGCGAAATCGCTCATTGAAGGGGCCGGCGGCAAGGTTTCCGGGTCTGTCAGCAGCAAGACCGATTTTGTGGTTGCCGGGGCGGATGCTGGTTCCAAGCTGGACAAAGCCAGGGAATTAGGAGTACAAGTCATCGGCGAGGATGGTTTGCAGGACCTGTTGGGGGAATCCTAGATGCTCTTCCTGTTCTCATTGGCGCTCACGATCCTGCCGCTGCTGGGGATCGTCTATATCGCTGTTTCAAGCCCGTCCCTGGTCGCGTTGGCCACGGTCGATAACCTGTTCACCGCGATCATGCTGGCGACCATGTCCGGCATCTTTGGTCTCGACGTTCTGCTCGCGCTCAAGGAAAACGGCTGGCGGCCGCCGCTGGGAAAGTTCAAGCCGGCCACTGCCGCTACCGTGCATGGGCAGCCGGTGATGATGACCCGCTCTGGGGCTGTGCTCGAGTCCGGAATCGTGGAAAGCGTGGGTTACTTCGAGTCCACCGTGGGACAGCCGAACCGGCTGGTGCTCACGCTGCGGGATAACGGAACCAAGCCGCGCGTCCTGGTGTTCAACGGCGATCTGCGCGACCAGTTTCCCGTGGGCCGTCGGGTTGCCATCAAATATCGCCCGGAAGAAGAGGCGAACACTCTGCTGGAACGGCGATATGAATAGCTGTAGGAGCGCCGCCGAAAAGGCAGCCTGGGGACGCCGCCATACTTTCTGGCGTCATCCATTCTTCTAATGACGCCTGCCGTACTGCGGCTGCTCGGAGCCGACGTTAGTCGAGCCGGGCTAGTTTTTGATTCAGCTCCAGCAGCGCGTGATTCAGCATCTCCTGGTAGCGCGGGCTTTGCGCGAGCGCGATTTCACGCTCTACCTTTGCCTTCGCCAGCTCCAGGCTCCGTCGCTCAATAAGGTTTTGAACCTCGGCGGTGGTGCGGCGGGGCTTTTCATCGGACTTGGGTTTTACCAGGAAGGGCTTGAGTTCGGTAGAGGTTTCCAGTTGCATGTCTGCGGGATTGCTGTCCAGGCCTGTTTCCATGCCTTGGATTATAGGCGAGAGTAGCTGCTGTTGGAAATGGCCGAGAAGAGGGATGCGCTCCGGCTGGCGTAACTTGGGCGATTCCCAATTGGGAACTGGCAGACACTCCTGCCTTTCAAAGCGGCACAGAAAATCAGCAAGATTACGGAATACCCAGGCGAGGAATGCGAGTATCTTTTTTAGTCCATCAGGATTGACGGCATTACGGCAGTGAACCGCGATTAAGGAGAAACCAACATGGCAGAGCTTTCTCGGCGTAATTTCCTGGCGGCGGCTGGAGGGGCCGTGGCGGCGGCGAAGCTGCCGCTGGCTGCTCAGTCGGCCACCGCGCAGAAACCGGTTCTGCGGGTGCAATACACCACTGGCAGCCACACGGTTCCGCTGCAACAGTATGAAATGTTTGACGATCCCACCTTCCGCGACCTGGATACCTGGGTGGTTCCGCATCCCCGTGCTTTCAACAAGATCAACGATCCCGGCGGTCCAGAAGTGATCGTGCTGGGCGACTACCTGACCGGCGGCTGGCCGGAGGAAGATCGCCCTCATGTTCAGAAGTATCTGGACGCTGGCAAAGGACTGGTTGTGCTGCACCATGCCGTCGGCGATAACCAGACCTGGCCGTGGTGGTATGAAGAAGTCCTGGGCGGAGCGCTTATTCAGCGTGAACTCCCGGGTAAACCTCGTTCGGGATTGAAACAGTGGCCACGGCAGCGCCTCTCGCCAGTGGGCAATCATCCCATTGTGCGTGGCATCCAGCCATTCACGCTGCCGTTCGATGAGCTTTTTTACAACATGTGGTTTTCGCCCAAAGCACAGGTGCTGTTGCGCTCTGACGATCCCGACCTGAAAAAAGTCAATGACGGCGCCATTGCCTGGCTGGGCGTGCATCCCAAGGCGCGGGTCGTGTGCTGGCAGTCAGGACATACGGCTGAGGTGAACAGCGATCCCCGGTACCGGCATATTGTTCACCGCATGATTCTGTGGGCCGGCGGAAAGCTGAATTCCTAGACTGCATTCCTGAGAACGGCATGAAAGGCGGCGCACTTCCATGAGGAACAACCATTACCCAAGTTCCGGCGTTTCAAGGCGCAGTTTTCTTGGACAGGTAGCGGGAACTGCCGCCGCAGTTGCTGCCCTGCCTGCCTTCAGTCTTGGTGCAGAAGATAATCTTTGGAAGCTCTGGGCAAGATACGTCACCGGAGGAGCGCCTTATCGGCCCTCCTTTGCAGCGATGTTTCTGGACCCAATGTTCCTTCAGATTGAAGTCGGGCCGTCCGATCTCCCTTATGCAATGAGTCTTGTCCCGGGCGCAGGTGGTGCTGGCGGAGGCCGCGGTGCGGCCACTCCGCCGCCGGGTGGCTGGGGCACTGCCTCTGGCCTGCCTCCCACAGGAAATGCACCGGCCATCATTGCAGAGAACCCGCCAGACCTGCCGTGGATTCCCAGCAGTTCCGCGCAAACCGGAATCCGCACGCTGATGCCACGGAATAGTCCGGTGTTCAATGTGCTGATTCTGAATGACCAGGCGGATTGGCCCCAGGCGGCAAGGGAAAATATCCAGAGTGCCGTCGATGATGGCAAGGGATTTGTGGTGATCCACCATGCTCTCGGCGACAACCAGGACTGGCCTTGGTGGTATCAGGAAGTCACTGGAGGACACCTCGCCTTGCGGGCCCATGACGGCATCCAGCAGTCGAGTATGACCCCAAACACCACACTCGAAGTTCGCCCGGTGGGCACTCATCCCATTGTGCAGGACATCGGGCCGCTGCGCCTCACCGGTGAAACCGCCTATAAGGGAATGTGGCAATCGCCCAAGATCACTCCCCTGCTGGAAGCCACCGGGACGGGCAGCGACCGCGTTGTGGCGTGGATTGGCCCGAATCAAAAGGCAAGGGTGGTTTGCATTCAGCCGGGAGCCGCTTCGGAAACGCACCGCAATCCAGCGTTCCGCAAGCTGGTGCGCAATGCCATTCTGTGGACGGGTGGTCGGTTGGCCTAGTCAAAAAGGTGGAGAAAGCTCCTTCCTGCGATCTTCCCCCGCTCCTTCCGGTTTCCACCGGGCGGGGCTGTAGTTTGGGTATAATTTTGCTGCACGGAATTTTTCAGGATACTTCCGCGACGAAGATCCGACCGCGCCGAACAAAGACGCGATGGGCATACGAGTCGCACTCAACCACAAGACCCGCTACCGTTACGCAAAGTCTGTCTGGCTTTCTCCTCACGTCGTCCGCTTGCGGCCTGCGCCGCATTGCCGGACACCGATTCACAGCTACTCCCTGAAGGTCACGCCGGCTGAACACTTCCTCAACTGGCAACAGGACCCCTACAGCAATCTGCTCGCGCGCCTGGTATTTCCCAAGAAAACCTCGGAGTTCGTGGTCGAGGTCGACCTGATTGCCGAGCTTACGGTGATCAATCCCTTCGACTTCTTCCTGGAGAAATACGCTGAGGAGTTCCCCTTCCGCTATGACGCGGTTCTGCTCAAGGAGCTTCATCCCTACCTGGAAACGTCCACACCCGGACCTCTTCTCCAGGAACTGGTGCGGGAGGTGCGCAGGAGCACTATTCGCACCAACGACTTTTTGGTCGAGCTGAACCAGACTCTTCAGCGCCGCGTCCGCTACCTCATTCGCATGGAACCCGGCATCCAGACGCCGGAAGAGACCCTGCGCCTGCAAAGCGGCTCGTGCCGCGACAGCGCATGGCTCCAGGTGCAACTGCTGCGCAACCTGGGACTGGCGGCGCGATTCGTCTCCGGTTACCTGATTCAGCTTGCCCCGGACGTAAAGTCCCTGGATGGTCCCAGCGGGCCGGAAAAGGATTTTACGGACCTGCACGCATGGACGGAAGTCTTCCTGCCCGGCGCTGGATGGGTGGGGCTGGATGCAACTTCTGGACTGCTGGCCGATGAAGGACACATTCCTTTGGCGTGCTCGGCGAATCCGGTGAGCGCCGCCGCGATTACGGGTGCATTCTCCCCGGATGACGAATCGATTGTCACCGATCAGGATCGAGCCACTGGAGAAGCCGACGATCAGTTTGAGTTCTCCATGTCCGTAACCCGCATTCACGAAGATCCGCGCGTAACCAGGCCCTACAGCGAGGAACAGTGGGAACAAATTGAGGCACTCGGTCGACAGGTAGACGCCGAGATCAAAGCACATGACGTCCGGCTGACGCTGGGCGGGGAGCCAACCTTCGTCTCCATTGATGACATGGATGGGGAGGAATGGAACAGCGCTGCGCTTGGGCCAAAAAAATACCAGATTGCTGACACACTCGCCCGGCGGCTGCGTTCGCGTTTTGCGCCCGGAGGGCTGCTGCACCACGGCCAGGGGAAATGGTACCCGGGAGAGTCGTTGCCACGATGGGCACTGGGACTCTACTGGCGCAGAGACGGCGAACCGGTCTGGCGCGATCCTGCTCTTACCGCCGATGAAAACGTGCCCCAGAACCTGACGGAGGTAGTCGCCAGAAGTTTCATTCTTGAACTGGCGGAACGCCTGGTGGTGGACCCCAGTCACGCGATTCCAGGCTAT
>JBFXAV010000044.1:0-9742 GCA_050183935.1 Candidatus Korobacteraceae bacterium
CTATATCCTGAAGTTGCGCCGGGTAACAATCGGAG
This sequence comes from Candidatus Korobacteraceae bacterium, assembly GCA_050183935.1. Classification (GTDB taxonomy): domain Bacteria; phylum Acidobacteriota; class Terriglobia; order Terriglobales; family Acidobacteriaceae; genus DASZRZ01. Next base: position 36 of record JBFXAV010000044.1, read on the forward strand.
GAATGGTCCACGTCTTGAAGCACATTCACCTCATCGGCATCTGCGGCACGGCCATGGCCTCTCTTGCCGGCCTGCTGCAACAGCGCGGGTTTCGTGTCACCGGCTCGGACTCCGCTGTCTATCCGCCCATGTCGGATTTTCTTGCCGAATTGGGGATTCCCGTTTCCCAGCCGTATGCGGAAGCAAACCTCAATCCGCGTCCCGATCTGGTGATCGTGGGCAACGCTATCTCGCGTGGGAATCCGGAGCTGGAGCGCGTGCTCGATGACCGCATTCCGTTTGCCTCGTTGCCGCAAGTGCTTTACGAGGAATTCCTGCACGACCGGGAACGGCTGGTGGTGGCGGGAACTCACGGCAAGACCACGACCACTTCAATGCTCTCGTGGATATTTGAATCCGCCGGTCGTTCGCCGTCGTTCCTCATCGGCGGTATCGCGGAAAACTTCGGCGCAAGCATTCAACTGGGCAGCGGGCGGGAGTTCATCCTGGAGGGCGACGAGTACGACAGCGCATTCTTCGACAAGGGCCCAAAGTTCCTGCACTATTTTCCGGATACTGCCATCCTTACTTCCGTTGAGTTCGACCACGCGGACATCTACCGCGATCTGGAGGCAGTAAAAACGGCGTTCAAGCGCTTGGTGAACCTTGTGCCTCGGCGCGGCCGCATAGTGGCCTACGACGGCAATGGGAACGTGGATGAATGCGTTGCCAAGGCCCTCTGCCCGGTGGAACGTTATGGATTCAGTCCGAGTTCGTACTGGCGTATCGTCAATCTGGTGTTTGAGCCAGAGCAGACACGCTGGTCGCTGCTGCGGGATGACAAGCCGTGGGCCAACTTAGAATTCAGCCTCGCCGGCGAGTACAACGTGCTGAATGCCACAGCCGCTGCTGCGCTGGCTGCGGACTACAACATTGCTCCCGACGGAATCGCCGATGCGTTGCGCAGCTTCAAGAGTGTGAAGCGCCGCCTGGAAGTGAAGGCGGAGGTTCGGGGCGTGACCGTCATCGACGACTTTGCGCACCATCCCACGGCAATTGCGGAGACACTCAAGGCGCTGCGCACGCGCTATCCTGGCCGCCGTCTGTGGACTCTGCTGGAGCCGCGCTCCAACACACTCCGCCGCAACGTTTTTCAACAGGAGCTCGTATCAAGCCTTGCCCTGTCAGATCAGGTGGTGATTGCGGGAGTGTTTAAGTCGGAAGCCATTCCCGAAGGTGAGCGCTTGAACCTCGGCGCTGTCGTCGCTGAGCTAAACCGGCACGGGATACCCGCGCGCCAACTTCCGGACGCCGACGCTATCGTCGACACTGTAACGCCCGAGCTGCGGTCCGGGGATGTAGTGGCCATTCTTTCCAATGGCGGTTTTGGCGGAATTTACGAAAAACTTCCTACCCGCCTCCAGGCACTCGCGCGCGAGGTTCCCGTCTGAAGCGGCCATGGCCAGGCGTGTTGGTTCTCGGGCTGGCGCTCGGATTCGTGACTGGTCCCATTCCTGCAAGTTTCGCTCAGCAACCAGCGACGGCCCCGACCGATACAGCTACTCAACAACTGGCAAATGCCGCTTCCGTGGCTTACACGGTCTCGTTGCAGGACCCGGCGCGCCACATGGTGCGCGTGGGAATTCAGCTTCCGCCCGGTGCTGCCACCCGCGAGCTCCAGTTGCCGGTGTGGAATGCGCTGTACCAAGTAAGGGATTTCGCGCAGTACATCACAGGAGCTGTGACGGCCGTAGGGGCCAACGGCCAGCCGTTGCCTGTTCGCAAGACCGATAGCACGACCTGGCAGATCGCCAATGCTGCTGGCGGAGCGGCGATTCAGTACGACTTCTTTGCCAACGAGTCCGGACCTTTTGGCACGCAGCTTGACGGCGAGCATGCGTTCTTCAACCTTGCGTGGTTCCTCATGTATCCCGTTGGCGGACGCCACCTGCCCGTGGCAATTCATTTCAACGATGTCCCGCAAGATTGGAAGATTGCCACGGCCATGCCCGGCTCCGGCGGGCGGTATCGCGCAACGAGCTATGACCATCTGGTGGATTCCCCAGTGGAGATCAGCGCGTTGCGGGAATTTTCGTTTATTGAAGGCGGTGCGAACTATCGTTTTGCGATTCATGGTGACCCCGCCGACTACGATTCGCAAAAGGTACAGGCAGTCATTCGGCGTGTAGTCTCCGCCACTGTGGACTGGATGCAGGATCGCCCATTCGACGAGTTTCTTTTCCTGATTCATTTTCTCCGTGGGCCGCCGGGCGGAGGGATGGAGCACTCCTACTCGACAGCCATTGAATTTTCCGCGCGCGCCGTTCGTGATAACCCGGAATCGATTGCCAGCCTGACCACGCACGAGTTTTTTCATCTGTGGAACGTGAAGCGAATCCGTCCGGTTTCGCTCGAGCCGGTGGACTACACGCGGGAAAACTTCACTCCAGCGCTGTGGTTCAGCGAGGGCACGACCAATGCGATCAGCGAGTATCTTTTGCTGCGGGCGGGGTTCATTACGGAGAAGGGATATCTCAATCGGCTAGGGGATGCAATCAGCATTCTGGAGAATCGCCCCGCGCGGCTGTTCCAGTCAGTAGAGCAGTCGAGCGTGGAGACGTGGCTTGACAAGTACCCCTTCTACACGCGACCGGAGCGCAGCATCTCGTACTACAACAAAGGAGAGGTCGTGAGTGTGCTGCTCGACCTGGCGCTGCGCGAAGCCAGCAATGGTCAGAAGTCCCTGCGCGATGTCTTTCACTGGCTGAACCAGAACTATGCGAAGCAGGGGCGCTTCTTTCCTGATTCGAACGGGGTTCGCCAGGCCTGCGAGGCGGTTGCTGGTGCGGACTTCGAATGGTTTTTTCGCGCCTTTATTGCCGGAACCGAACCTCTCCCCTATGATCGAATGTTCCAGACGGTAGGTTTACGCCTGCAGGAGCGTTCCTACTCTACCGTCGATTTGGGAGTGCAGGTTGCGCAGGGAAGCGGCCGGTTCCCGGTGGTTTCGGTTGTTGAAGGTGGCAGTGCCGCAGAATCCGCTGGGGTGCGCTCCGGAGACTCGGTTCTGGAAGTCAACGGCAGAAGTACAGTCGATAACTGGAATCGCTTGACCGCTACACTGCGAGGGGGAGAAACAATTCGCTTGCGGCTGAGCGGTCCCACCGGGACGCGGGAAGTTTCTTTTGCAGTTTTCTCGACACAGGAAAAACTCTTTGAGCTCGTCGATGCCGACAACGTCACCGCTGCCCAGCGCACCCGCCGCGCTGCATGGCTCAACGGCCAGCCGGATTCCTCCCGCTAACCTCATGTCCGTGCTGCGTTCCGTGCTGACGTACGCTTTCTGGGGAGCGATGGTGCCGTTTGCGGCGCTGATTGGATTTCCGTGGACCTTCCTGACCGGGAAAATTGATTTTCTCTACCGCTTCGGCTGCTGGATCGCAATCACCGGGGTGCGCATCGCTGGTATCCACCCAGAGGTCATTGGAAGGAACAAGCTTGATCCTCAAGGGACGTATATTTTCATGTCGAATCACGTCTCCAACCTGGACCCACCGATGCTCATCCCGCTCATCCCGCGACGTACTTCGGTACTGGCCAAAAAGGAACTGTTCAATATTCCGATTCTTGGGCGCGGGTTTCTGATGGGATCGTTTGTTCCCGTGGATCGTAACAACCGCGAAGCCGCCAAGGCCAGCTTGAAGACCGCCGCCAAGGTGCTACAGTCTGGTGTCAATCTCACGATTTTTCCGGAAGGCACGCGCTCGCCGGATGGCAGGCTGCTCCCATTCAAGAAGGGGCCGTTTTTCCTGGCCAAAGACGCGCAGGTTCCGGTGGTGCCCATCACCATTCTGAACACGGAGCGGCTATGGCCGAAGGGAAGTCCATGGCTGCGCTCCGGCAGTGCGATAGTCGTGTTTCACGCGCCGCTCAATCCGGCTGACTACGCGAATCGGCATGCGCTGACGGAGGCTATCCGCCAGCACATTTCCAGTGCGCTGCCGCCAGAGTGCAGGACAACAGATGATCCTTCCGTATAGTCAGGCTTTCTTCAGCGCGACTACCACGCGGCGATTCTGTTCCCGTCCTTGCGGAGTATCGTTGGAAGCCACGGGTGCAGTTTGTCCTTTGCCAACGGGCTCCAGGCGGTCTTTGGCAACACCCTTGCCTGCCAGGTATGCCACCACGGCAGCAGCTCGCCTCTGCGACAGGTCCATGTTGTGGGCCTGTTCTCCTGTGCTGTCTGTGTGGCCTTCGATGATCAGCCGTATCTTGGTATCGCGCTTGAGCATCTCCTCAATCTTGATCAGTTCGGGCGTGGACTCGGGTCTGAGTTCGGCGCTGTCCACGGCAAACAGGATTCCGCGCGTCGTGTAGCTGCCCTCTTTCATCAAGGTTTCGTACAGCGGGTCCAGGCCGGCGGCTACCACAATATCTGTGAGGTAAGCGCGAAAGTTGGCGTTCGCGGTTGCGCGGAACTCGACTACATCCGAGGGCTGAATAGAAGCATTGGGAAGGTTGGCAGCCCGCTCCGTGCCCACATAAAGCATGGCGTAGGCGCCGTCGGCCTGGAACTTGACCGGCGTCATCTGCTTCACAATCTGCCGCGCGGAAATGGAAGAAACCGAGGTCCCACGCGAGTAAATTCCCGGTGTGTGAAACACGCTGATGTAGTGCGACTCCCAGCGGCTGACCGCCACTTGCGGAGATCCGAAGAACACATTCACAGCCATATTCGGCGCGGGCAGCAGGTACGAAAATTCCAGCGTGTAGCCTTCCTTGAGCGCCTCCGGAAGCTTGACGCGAAACACAGAATTTTGGGAGATTTCCAGCACCTTGCGGCCATCCATCTCCACAATCTGCGCATTCCCGCTGACAAACTCCAACTGGTTGGCGGGGAAACGTCCTACGCGCTCCTGGGAGAAATCGCTGGCATACAGCACCCGTTTGCCGGGCACAAAGTCGTAGTTGCGCCATACTCCCTCGCCCGGTTTTTCGGTACGGGCAGTTGCTTCTTCCTGGGTGCTGGCAGGATTCCCACGCTCGTCGGTGATGACTTTGCCGTCTTTATCGACAATCACCACCTTTTCATTCTTCGCCTTGGCTTGATCGACGCATGCCTTGTCCCCCAGCGTGCAGGAAACGGCGTCGCCCACCATAGTCCCGACCTTGTTTTCGACCTAACGAGTGGCGGTATTCTCCGCAGTTTTTCGCACGCGCCGTCCAAGGCCGCCCAGTTGGGCGTCAAGTCCGGCAGGAAGAACCAGCAAGAATGCAGACAGTGCAATCAGAGTCCGTTGAAGGGTCCCTTTCATCTTTCATCTCCTTTGGATCGATTGCTGTGGGGTGCAGCCCCGGCGAGTCGCCAAGAGCGCGTCGCCGGTTAGCGCCACCAATGAGGTAATCAGCAAGTGGCCTCAATAATAACTCGAAATCTGTTTGCTACTTCAGGCAGCTGTAGCGAGACGCATCCTGCCGAATGTTCAGGCGGCCTTGTCTGGTTCAAGCGAAGCGCCCGGGTCAATAAAAACCCAGCAAACCGCTCCCAGGAGCGCGACGCCCGCCATTAGATAAATGAGCAGGTTCCAATCGTTCCCGGTGCGGTCCAGCAGAATGCCGCCGACCCAGGGGGCGACAAATCCTCCCAGGTTTCCCATCATGTTCATGGAACCCGAGACGGTGCCGGCGTATTTGCCGCCGATATCCATGCAGGCATTCCAGGCAATCGGCATAACCAGGTCATTGGAGTAGCTGGCGAGTCCCATCAGCAGCATGGCAAGAATCGGACTCTGGATGCCGGTAACGATTACCAGCAGCACAGCCGTCATCACCATGCCTGCGGTGGAAATCACCCGCTGCGCGGTCCTGGTGCTGCCCAGCCACCGGGCAATGTGCGGCGTGGCAAAGCCACAGGAGAGCGAGCCGAAGCCACCGAACAAGAGAGGCAGAATGGCTAGCAATGAAGCGGTTCCCGCCGACAGTTTGTGGTAGTCCTGCAGGTAGGTAGGGAGCCAGGTGATGTAGAAGTACCAGGTATAGGAAAAACACCAGTACTGAATCCACAGCAAGACCACGGAACGGTTGGTGAACAGGCGCTTCCAGGGCACGTCGCCATGACTTTCTCCGAAATGCGCGACATCTTTCAGCAGTTCCCTTTCGCCGGCATTCACGGAAGGATGCTCGGTAGGGCGGTCACGGAACCAACGGGCGAAGAAGAAGCACCAGATCAGTCCGAGAAGGCCGAACGAGGCAAAGGCCATGCGCCAGCTCATGAACTTGAACGCCAGCACTACCAGCGGCGGAGTAAAGGCTCCGCCCCAGCGAGCGAACGACCACATAATGCCCTGTGCGCGCACGCGTTCATGGGTTGGCAGCCAGACGCTGAATGCCTTGGTCAGGTTGGGGAAACAGCCAGCTTCACCTGCTCCGAACAGGAAACGAATAATCCAAAGCGAGCGGAGACTCCACGCGGCGCCCGTCAATGCCGTGAAGGCAGACCACGCGATCACAATGCGGATCAGCACACGCCTCGGCCCCATCCAGTCCCCGAGCCAGCCGCTGGGAATCTCGAACAAGGCATATGCCAGCGCGAACGCACCGAAAATCGCGCCCATTTCCGAGCGGCTAAAACCCAAATCGCGCGAGATGGGGATAGCGGCCTGCGAAATTGCCACCCGGTCAATGTAGGCAAGAATCGCCAGTGTTACCGCGAATACAACCACCCAGTATCGTGCGCGGGTGGGTTCGACGTTCGCTGCGGTTGGATTACCCGTGACAACTGTGCCCTGTGAGCCTGTTTCCTTCATTCGTTAGCCATCCCACGCCGTGCGGTAGCCATTAGAGCGCGACGCGAACTTTCTTGCAAGGTTGTAAGTCGGGAATACCTGTGTTCCACAACCTTCAAGAGGCCTGAGGTATGATTGCCCTGCTAAAAACAAGGAGCTTCAATGCCGAAAACGTGCCGCCTACAGATGCTGGTCGCTTTCTTGCTTGCAGCCGTTCTGCCCGCGTTTGCACTGCAATTGGGTTCGCGCGGCGCGCAGGAGTGGATCAAGACTCTGGAGCGCCCCGAGCGGGTTCAGTCGCAGAAGGTGGAAGAAGTGATTGCGCGCCTGGACCTGAAGCCGGGCATGGTGGTTGCGGACATCGGCGCAGGTGCCGGACTTTTCTCGCGTCCCCTGGCCAGGAAAATCGTACCTGGTGGCAAAGTCTACGCAGTAGACGTGCAGCAGGAACTGCTCGACTATATACGGCAGACGGTTAAGGAGCAGGGTATTTCCAATATCCAGACGGTGCTGGGTGAATTTAGGGATCCAAAGATTCCCAGCGCCGATGTGGACCTGGCATTTTTCAACGACGTTCTGCACCACATTGAGCAACGCGCTGAGTACCTGAAGGCGCTGGCTTCGTACCTCAAGCCCGGAGGCCGCATTGCGCTGGTGGAAATGAACGGCGCCGATCCCAATACTCCGCATCGTGACCACCCGGAAATGCTGGTAAGCCGCGAACAAATCGATCAATGGATGTCAGCGGCAGGCCTCAAGCTCGCGCGCGAGTTTCCGGAGCTGTTTCCCAATACCAAGTGGTTTCTGGTTTACGAGAAACGCTGATTGGGCCTGCACGTTGCGATTCTTGGCACCCGTCTCTACGCGTGTTCAGGTGGCTTCCACTCATCTTCCTACCTTCGCGATGCGACGGGGTGCGGTCCGCGACAGGAACGCCGATCCCCGGTCCAGCTTCCAGATCGCCATGGAAGAAGTGTTGCCATCTACACAAATCACCGGGCAGTGGCACTGGTCGATGGCTGGATTCAGCCTCGTTCCCAGGAAGCCGGACTCGATGGCCGTTCCTTTGCCCACAAACAGGATGTCGGCATCGCACTTTTTGGCCAGCCGCAGAATTCCTTTGCGCGCGTTCCCGGTGGTCACGTGAATCTCCGGTGACATGGGTACCCAGCCGAGCATTTTGCGAATCTCTTCAGTCGCGCCCTCGGCGTGCAGCGGCTTGTCGTAGTACAGCGGGAGCAGCACCGTGCTTTCGTTGACTTCGGGCAAGACATGCAGCAGATGGAGCTGGGCATCCAGCTTCCAGGCATATTCAAAGGCGAGCTTCAAATGGGTTTTGTCCGGGTGCTCAAAGTCAATCCAGCAGGCGACACTCCGATTGGGCGCCTGCAGCTTCCTGACGTCTACCTTCGGCCCTATGGTCCAGACAGGGACACCGGATTCGCGGATCATCCGGCTGCGTATCGGGTGGCCGAGCCGTGGGCGGCCCAGTGGGTCGGAGGATGGCGCAAAGATCAGGTCTACTGGGTTCTCCGCCCGGTAGGTTTCATAAATTGCGGGAAGCTTTCCGGGCATTGCCAGGCGGCGCACGATTCCGAAGCGGTCCGCTTCAGGAAAAAAGCTCTGGACACGGCATCGGGCGGTATCAGCCGTGACCTGCTCGGGATCATACGAGTGCAGCAGGGTGATGCGGACCTCCAGGTCATCCGCCATCTGCGCGAGCGCCGGAATTGCCCGGTAACAGGAATCGGAAAAGCTCGTCAGAAACAGGATTTGCAGCGGACGGGGCTCATGCATGGGAAAGCTCCTTGTTCGTCAGTTAGACCTCGGTCAGTACACAAAACCTTCCACGGGACGCACCTCTGGTGGCAGCTTCTCCTCCTCAAGGCTCTGCCGCAGGTTGATTTCAATCATGCGGCTCAGGCTGCTCATGGGGGTGTCGTGTACTGTGTTTTCAAACGGGTTCTCAATCTCTTTGCCGATCGATTCCAGCGCCAGGAAGATCAGGCTAATCAGGCTGGAAGCTAGTGGAGTGATCATGCGCAGACCCTCGACTAGTCCGAGCGGCAGCAGCAGGCAATAAATGCTGACCACTACCCGCGGAAAATATTCGTACTGCCGGGGCAGAGGCGTGCCCTTGATGCGCTCGCACGCGCCCTGGATGTCGCACAGATCGGTCAAGCTGCTGTCGAGAGTCGTAAAGCGATAGGAATCGATCCTGCCCGCGTCATAAAGCTCCCGAATGATCTGTCCTTTGTGCAGCAGTAAAGCGATGGGAACATTCTTTTGGCGGCGTAGCCAGCCCACGAGTTCAGGCTCCAGGGTCCGTTCCAGTTCCGGAAATGGATTCTGGCGGCGCAAATGGCAACGAAGAGCGTGTACATAGGCAATTTGCAGATACACAAGCGTATGCCGAACGTCTGTGCCTTCTTCCATCGGATCCGCATCCACCAGCGTGAGCGACTGGCGCGCGAAGGTGCGCGCAGTGTTTACCAGGGAGCCCCACAGCTTTCGTGCCTCCCACCAGCGCTCGTAAGCCGAGTTGTTGCGAAATGCCAGGAAGATGCTGATTGCTCCTCCCATCATGGCAAGCGGTAAGGCAGACAGTCCCAGAAAGGTGAAACCTGCATGGGTGTACAGCAGGCTGATGGTCAGGTCGAACAAAAATAGTGCGCCAAGCCGCTTGGAGATATGCGGCCAGACTCGGCGCAGCGGTAGATGATCTCGCACGATCACGACAGCTTGAGAGTACTGTTTTGAGCATCAAAGTCTATCTATCGTGTAGCGATCTTTTGGATGGACGCCGCCCAATTGCCAGATGGGGTACGTATCTCCCAGTAGATAGGCCAGCTACCAACCTTTTATCCCCAACAGAGGCTATCTTTCGGACAGAAAGCCTTGTAGATGCTGCCGTTTGCTGCGCGCAGCCGATAGAATCACAAA
>JBFXAV010000045.1:0-9653 GCA_050183935.1 Candidatus Korobacteraceae bacterium
AGCCGTATGTTCTTCGCTTCCAACTCCTGAACGGCACGGGTCACGTATTCCGGTGGCGTTACGCCCGTGGTCTCCACCACATCAAGAAAGGCAGGATTTCGCAGCCTCAGCGGCAGATAGAGACCCGGCCATCCTGCCTGGAAGAAGAAGTCTCCGGGAGCGATATGCTGTGCCAGCCATTGCAGTTTCTCCTGTGCTTGCGGCAGGACGGCGGCACGACCGGCAGGCAGGTCGATTACTTCATAGTCACGGCGGACTCTTGCCCACGTCTGTTGCAGCGTGATGCAAACGACCATTATCCATAGAAGCGGCACAGCATAGCGCTTCCATTGTGACGCCGCGGCAACCCAAGCAAGCAAAATCACGCCCGGCGCTGAAACCGCATACATCCGCAGCCAGTTCGGAGTGAAGGCCACTTCTGCCAGCAACGTGCTGCCGACAAGCGCGAGCAAGACAAGCCTCTGCCGCTCGGGAACGCCGGCTCCGCGCCGTCGGGCATAGTGCATGAACACCAGCAGATATACGACAGGGAGCATTAGATAAACAGAAAGGTACTGACCCACGGTATAGAAACGCCGCAGAGTCGGCGGCTCGGGAAGTCCAAGCCACGGGAGATGCTGTCCGACCATATACTCGCGAACATACGTCACCTGCGAGTGCCAAATCCTTTCTGCTCCAGAAGTCATCACGAATGGCGTGAAGACAAGAACCAAGACCACCACAAAACATGCGACCAGCAACATCCAGGATGGCCAAAAAGCTCGCTGAGACGAGGTATTGCAGAAGCGGCTCCACAGCAGAAAAACCGAGAATGCAGCCAGCACGGCCAGTCCGTGCGAATGCGTGAAAAACGCCGACAGGCCAAGCAGCGCACCCGCAGCAGCCGTCCTGTTGAGTCCGTTGCCTGCCATGAACACGCGGACCGCACATAAGATCAATAACATGCTGAACAGATGGTGCGTTCCATTCAGCAGCCTGCCGTAAATCAACACCAGAAACAGCGCGGAAGCAAGCAGGGCAGAACTCCGAGACATAAGCCATATCGAAATGCTGAAACAGACCCACGCAAACCCCGCTCCCAGCAGTAATACGGCGATGTTCGTGACCCAGATGCGAGGCCCGAATATTTCAAACAAGGCGAGATAGACGAGATTCGTTCCAGGAGGAGTGAACTGAAAGAAATCCAGGTAAATACGCTGTCCATCCAGCATGCGCAGAGCATTCGTCCAGAAGTACACTTGATCTCCGCTCAACAGGATAGGGGTACTCTGGGAAGAAAGATGGAAGTACAGATACGTGCAGGCGCAGGCGGTTAATAAAAGGGACCTGAGGGAGTGGCCGTTTCGAAGGCTGGCAGGAATATCGTGCAACTTGCCGGTGGACGGCGGGCTTGCGGCAGCCGCTGAATTCACCGGCAGAGTATAGCTGCTCCCCTGCCGATGAATTGTCACGATTTGGTCAGAATAACTATGCTTCTGATGCCCAAACAGGCAGCGACAAAACGGCCGCTCTTTAGGCTACCGCTGACTGCTGCCTGTTGCGTTTCACGTGTGCGACTGGTTTTTCCTGCAACAGCAACTCCGTAGCCTGAACGTATCGATTGCTATGGAACCACTGCTGCACCACCCGGTCTTTCAAGAAATTTCCAAGCGCCAGCAGACTCATGCCCTGGTGGTGCGCCATCCAGCACGCCACCAGGTCGTAACGGTTGGTTCCGGAGTGGCGTGAGCAGGTGAAGTCGGCGGCCTCGTAGTAGCCGTACTTTCCCATCCATCCCAGGCGTGCCATTGAGCGCATGTTACTTACGGCTTCGGAAACATCCACGTCCAATGCCAGTAGAGTGGAGTAAGGAGAGATCACCAGCACTTCGGATTCCTGTTTCTTGAGGCCCAGGCCGGGCACGCCGTAGGGTGCGTACTGATAGTTGCCCTCAGCGTCAAACTCGCAGAAGGCCGATTCGGAGATACCCCAGGGAATGCCATGTTTTGCGGCATACATCTGCTGTACTTTCACGGCTCCGGCGCGGGAGCGCTCCAGAAGAGTATTGGGATAACTGCGCATCCACAACGACGGCATCAAATACTCGAACATCGTGCCGGTCCAGGACAGGAGCACCGGGCGGCCATGGCTCATTGCATGCGCGCGGCCTAACAGGAACCATGACTCCTGCGGGATTTCTTCTTTGGCGACAGCTACGAACGTAGCCATGCGCGCCTCTGAAGCAAGCAGGTCATAGCACGATGCATGCAGCGTGCCGGACTCAACGTCGAATCCCACAGACAACAGCTTGCGTCGGCGGTTCAGAAGGAAGCTGAAGTCCATTTGGTCGGCAAGAACGCTGGCCTGATGGGCAATGTTGCGAAGCTGGCGGAGCAGGCCAAGCGCTTCCTTGCGTGCCTGAAACAACATGCCCTGCAAATTCTGACAAAGCAGTGCCCTCTCCGGCGACATGGGAGTGGAATCGAACTCGGAGCTCAGGCGTGCGGCAAGAAACTCGATCATGTCCGGAAGCGTTTCCGGTGTTAGTGACTTGCTCGCGGGTAGTTGCAACGCTGCGTCTTGCCGTAGTACTGCGAATTCCGGGAGCAACCACGGAGCGTACTTGCGCACAAGGTTCTTAACCTCGGCAACCCGCTCTTTTGCTCCCAGGGCAAACCACGCCACGTCTGCCTGCACATCGGTAGGCATAACCTGATCCACAAATGACTCCGGCAGCCGCAGTACTGCTTCCAGCCAGCTTTCCGCCGAGACTTGCCGTTCCAGCGCCAGGAACTCAGGTGAAGGCTGGTGTGCGCCCCACAGACTGCGCACATGATCCAAAAGGCCGTCTACCAGCGCTGGGGAGAACAGCGGACGCTTCAACTGTTCTAGCGAACCTTGTTGCAAGCTCCAGAGAGATGCCACTAGGTTGCCGCTGTCCACCGTCGAAACAAAGCGCGGGGTCAAAGGCAGAAGATCGCGCGTGCTGTACCAGTTCAGCAGGTGACCGCGGTGACGTGGAAGGTTCAGTACCGTATCAATCGTCTGCGAAGTCTGGCGCGCAAACTCCGGGACAGTCAGGTATCCAAGCTCGCAGGCCACCTGGCGAGCATTTAAAAGCAGCCCGATATTGGTGGGAGAAACGCGAGCAGCGACGGCCGCTGGCTGCTCCTGTACGTTGTCCGGAACCAGCCAGTTATGTTCTTTCGTGCCAAATGTTGCGAAATAGCGCCAGGTACGCAGCGCGGCTTCGCGCAAGAATAGTTCATCGTGCGGCGAGATCTGGCCCTCATCGCCGCCCGCCGGCCGGTTCAGCCACTGGGGTATCAGCTTGCTGGATGCCCACAGGGTGAGAAGCGGCAGTGCTGCTGGCAGCACGCTCGGACGGACGAATGCAAGCAAGGCGCCCAGTCCGAGGACAAGCGTGGGAGTCCAGTCGAGATACCTATCGAGCTGAGTGCGACGGCTGCTCCCCAGTTCTGCTTGTGCAGCCGTTTCCCATTCCAGTAGCCGTTTGCGCGTTACCACACGGCGCACACAGGTGCGCACAATGGCATCCAGCGACACAAGGGTCTGGTGGAACAGGAAGGTGAGCGAAAGCCATACATTGACCACGGCGGAGGCCAATGCGCTGAAAGCATCCGCGGCGATAACTGCCTTGTGGCTGCGAACAGCGCGATACAAGCCAACCGCAAGCTGGAAGCAGGAGGGCGCCAGCAGTAAACCGAGAGTTGCAATAGTCCAGAAACGCGCGGTTCCGGGCAGAACAAACCAGCCAAGCACCAGCAGCAGGAACGTAGCCGGCTCGACCAGGCTGCGCCGGATGTTGTCGAAGATCTTCCAGCGAGAAACCAGGGAGATTGGGTTCGGCACGTGATGCCCCAGCTCGTTCGGGACCAGCGGCAGCAACCATTCTGCAATTTGCCAGTCGCCGCGCAGCCAGCGGTGCTTGCGGCGGGTGAAGGCACTATAGTGCGACGGATAATCGTCGATGATCTCAATGTCGCTTGCCAGTCCGGCACGCGCATAGGCGCCCTCGATCAGATCGTGGCTGAGAAGGGAGTTGCGCGGAAAGCGATGGTCGAGCACCTGCTGAAAGGCATCGACCTCATATATGCCTTTACCGGTGAAAATTCCTTCATTGTACAAGTCCTGATAGACATCGGAAATCGCGCGCGTGTAAAGATCGAGGCCGGTTTGCCCTGAATAGATGTTCGCAAGGCGGGAACTGGCGGCGCTGTTCACGCTGATTCCCACGCGTGGTTGCAGAATGCCGTATCCCTTGGTCACGATGTTGTTGGCAGGGTCGATGATTGCCTGATTCAGCGGATGCGCCATCGTGCCTGCCAGGCGATGCGCAGAGTGGCGAGGAAGCTCAGTATCCGAATCGAGGGTGATTACATAGCGCACACCAGCGAGCAGTGCAGCATTGCCAACCTTGACGGGGAAGCTGTCGTAGTCCGCACGCAGCAGCTTATTCAAATCCAGCAACTTCCCGCGCTTGCGCTCCCATCCCATCCAAACTTCCTCGAAAGGATTGAATACGCGATGGCGATGCAGCAGGAAAAAGGAACCAGATCGCTGATCGCTGTACTTGTCATTCAGCTCCTGTACCAGATCAACGCATAGATCGACCAACGGATCGTTTTCATCCGGAGGCGTTGCTGAATCGGGTAAATCGGTCAGAAGGGCGAAGTGCAGGTTACGGTCCCGGTTGGCCAGATAGTGGACTTCAAGGTTTTCCACCAGGCTATGGACCTGCTTTTTGTTCAGAAGAAGCGTCGGAACGACGACCATGGTGATGCAGTCGTCGGGAATCCCTTCTGAAAAATCCAGCTTTGCAAGGCTCCGTGGCGGCAGCAGGCAGGAAGTCAGATAGTTCATCAGCTCAACGGCGGCCTGCGAGCAAGGCACCAGTAGGGCGGCGATGGCAAGAGCCACAAGCGCAGCAGGAGCATCCTCTCCACCCAGCAGGATTACGATGCAGACGCTCAGCGTGGTGGCCAGGGCAATCCCCGACAGGTAGTACTGGTTGGGATGCCGGTATAGAAAATCCCGAAGACGAGACTTTCCTGTGGTCTGATAACCGATGCGGCGGTGGAGTTCCTCAAGTCCCTCGGCGACGAGATAGTAGCCAACATGCGAGCGGCGCAACGTGAGACGCAGATCGGTGCAGGGAAGTTGTTCCGCTGCCTGCGCCATCGTGAGCACCTGGATGGCTACATCCATTTCGCTCATGCCGGAGCGAACAGCGAGATCAACTACAACACTGCGGTAATGTTCCCGGCTCTCGAAGTCCATGGCCGCGTAAACGCCAGCGGGATCTTCGCGCAGTACTTTATCGAAGAGCACGAGTGGCTCAAGAAGCTTCTGCCAGTCGGTTTCTCCAATTTCGCAAAGGCTTTGAACGCAAGCAGCCACTCCAAAGTGCTTCTCCGCTTCCGCCGCATCAAGCTGAGGAGAGAGCCTTGCAATCCTTTCCAGCAACACCAGCTTGAGGACGGGAACTAGCGCCCAGAGCTCGTGCATCTGAAGTCCGGCGTTTTCCTCGAAGCCGTCAATGTAGGCAGCAAACTCTTCTTCACGGAAGCGAAACCTTACCTGCGACAGATAATTTTCTACGATCACGATAACCCTGGGAACAGCGATGCCGCCCCGGGTTTCTACGTGTGGTGTCGTGGTTAGCGACTTAGGCAAATCATTCAAGTCATGCAGCAGAGAATCAATCAAACGAACATGCTCGTGGAGCCAGCGAAGGTCTTGGGAAACCGCGTGCAACTGCGCCGGCATCTCCAGCCGAGGCAGCAAAGGGAGCAGCGTCTTCTGCACGAGCTTGCAGCGCTTGCGCAAATGGCGTGAAGCACTGGACGCGGGAAGCGTGATTAGAGAACTCGAGAGCTTTGCCGCGGCAGCACGTAATCTGCTGAAATTCGATTGCACCGGTTCGGAGCGATCCCACAACTGCCCGGGGTTATCACTGATAACTTCGAGATATCTTCCGTGGATCATCTTTTGGGCCCTCAGCGATAACTCGCTGCTTGCATTTCAAATAGTTCGGCATAGCGGCCATCGAGCGCCGCCAGTTCTTCGTGGCTTCCTTCTTCTGCAATCGATCCGTTTTCAAGCACCACAATCCGGTCTGCCATTCGCACCGTAGAGAATCGATGAGATATGAACAGCGCCGTCTTGCCCATGGTTAACTCGGCGAAGCGAGCGAAAACCTGGGCTTCGCTGCGCGCATCCAGCGCGGCGGTAGGTTCGTCCAAAATGAGCAACTGGGCGTCGCGCAAATACGCCCTTGCCAGCGCTACCTTCTGCCACTCGCCACCGGAGAGATCGAGTCCGCCCTCAAAGCGCCGCCCCAACATCTGTTCAAAACCTTGCGGCAGTCTTGCCATCACCTGGTCTGCCAGGCTCTTGCGTGCCGCCAACTGGAGGAGTTCCAGGTTCTTGAGCTGCGAGACGCAGCCCATCGCAATGTTTTCCCGCGCGGTCATGTCGTAACGCATGAAGTCCTGGAAAATTACGCCGATCTGCTCGTAAAGGTCTTCCAGGTTGTATTCGCGAAGATCAATGCCGTCGAGCAGCACCTGCCCCTCGGTGGGGTCGTACAGGCGCGTGAGCAACTTCACAATCGTGGTTTTTCCCTGGCCGTTTTCTCCGATCAGCGCCACGCGCTCTCCAGGGCGCAAATGGAAGTTCAGGCGGTCGAGCACGAGGCGGGAGTTTCCCGGATAGTGAAAGGAAACATTGCGGAACTCAAAACCACGCACGATTGGTTTGGGTGCGGGAAGAGCATTGGGCTTGGAGCGAATCGTGGGCTGCATCCGGAAGAAGGCGATGAGGTCCGTAAGAAACAGTGCCTGGTCAGCGATACCGGAGGCCGTCGAGAAAATCTGCTGGATGTTTCCGCCAGCCTGCATGATTGCTCCGGACAAGAACATGAGCGTGCCGATGCTGATCTCGCCATTCACCGTGCGCCAGATCACCAGAAGGTAAGCAGCGTAATAGCCGATGCTGCCGATGAGTGAAAACAGGGAGCCGGCAACCAGGCGGCGTCGCGAAAGTTCCACGTTCTCGGCATAGATCTTGTCGGAAAGTTCGGTAAATCGGCCAATCAGGAAGCTGTTGAGTCCCAAAAGCCGGAGTTCCTTGGCGGCTTCCTTGCTACCACCGAGCACGCGCAGGTAGTCCAATTCACGACGGATGGGCGTTTGGCGAAAATTTCGGATGTACCCTAGGAATGCAAAATGACTCTCACCCAGAAAAGCCGGAATTACGCCGGCAATGAGCAGTAGCAGGAGCCAGGGGGAGAACAGCACGATGGAAATCGATAGCGAAAGTGTGGTGATCACCTGCTGAATCAACCGCCCGAGAGCCTGAACCATTCCCAGGCGATCAGTAGCTTGCACGCGCGCCCTCTCCAGGCGGTCATAGAACGCAGGATCTTCGTAGGAGAGCAGGTCAAGCTTGGCGGCGTGGCGGAGCACCTCGATGCTGACGTGTCTTACGTACTTGTCTGCTAGCAGCGAATCGAGGTAATCGATGGTCCTGGTGAGAACGCTGCTTGCAACCACCAGCGCGAACTCCGCTGCAACCAGCCACCACAGGGATGTTGGAACCGGCTGACCATTGGTGACAATACCCACAATCCTGTCGATGATCAGCTTGGTGACACCCAGAAGCGCCAAAGGCACAAGGGCGCCTACGACCCGAAATGCCAATCCGAGAGCAACGACGGTAGGGCCCGAACGCCAAACGATCTTCAGTACGGGCGGAAGGTTGCGGAGCGCTGCCACACGCTCGTTCCAACCGCTCCAAAAGCTATCTCGCTCGCCCATGTGTGTGCGGTAGACGAAGTGGGCTGGAGAGACATGCCTTCACAAATTTAGGAATTAAGGCAAAATTACACGTTCTTCGCAAAAACTGCTCTTCGCACAACGCTTTCTCAGGGAGATTGCGGAGGCTCCTAAGTGGAGTGCAATCTGAGGGCCAATAGCAGAGCTAAGTTGTTTTCACAAATATGCGAGCAGGAAATCCGAAGAGCGGCAACACGTTGAGCGTAAGGCGGATTAGAGGTGAAAGCCTTAATCCTTGCTCGGCAGATACTACTGCCGCTTCAATAGAACATCCTTAGTACGAAAGAGCCAAGTAGATTCATTCGTTGACAGCAGGTTCTCCAAGCCACAAAGTCAACAAAACCGCCAAACTCCCATCTCACAATCAGGTGCTCCCGTTTGTTTGCGAGCATTCGGTGCGTTATGAAGCTGTTGTTTCGTGCCAGCATTGTTGCCCTGGCTTTATTGGCCTGCGCTCAGGCGCAAGTGGTCTTGCACCCAACCACCACTCTGGACGAACTTGTTGGCAACAATACTAGTGCCAGCAGTTCTTATGCAGGGGATCTTGCTGGTAATGCGGCTCCAGGGAATGTAAGCAAGCTTCCTCTGCGCTCGCTTTTGTATCCAGGCGCCAACACGAAGATTTACGCACACCTCATGGGATGGTTCGGTGGCCCCGGTCACATGAACGTCGGCTACCGCTCCAGTGACCCAACCCAGCTGCGCAGACAAGTCGAAGACATGGTCAGCCGTGGCATCTCCGGAGTGATTGCCAGTTGGGACACCAACGCCATGATCCAGGCCACCGTACCTCTTTTATTGCGCGAAGCAGAGCGGCATCCGGGTTTTGAGTTCGCCATCGAACTCGAGGAGTTCGGGTTCCGCCAGTATGCCCGCACGGTGAGCTGCGACATTACGGAGAAGGTAATCAGCGATCTATCCGAAGGCCAGACGCTGTTCCAAAGTTCGCCGGCCTACATGCGCATTGGCGGTCGTCCGGTCGTGTTTATCTTTGGAATCGAGAAGTACTACATCGATTGGAGCCGCGTCCGCAGGGAAGCCCCGGGCAATCCGCTGCTGATTTTTCGCAACCCCGGGGCGTTCGCCAAGAGCTACAGTGATGGCGGCTTCGCCTGGAGCGAAAAAAGCAAGTCCAATCCTTATGACGAGATGATTGGATATCTGGATGATTTTTATAAAGCTGCGCTTGCCAGTCCTCAAAAGCATGCCTTTGGGTCTGCCTATGCAGGGTTCAACGACGTGCTTGCAAGTTGGGGGCAGAACAAGATCATGCACCAGCATTGCGGCCAGACATGGCTGAACAGCTTCGCTCGCGCTGGTCGGTACTACTCTGCGGATAAGCAATTACCTGCTTTGCGGCTGGTCACCTGGAATGACTATGAAGAAGGCACGGCGATCGAGCCTGGCGTGGACAACTGCGTTGCTGTGGAATCTGCGGTCAGCGGAAACACATTGCGCTGGTCCGTTAGTGGCAACCAGGAAACCATTCATCACTTCAGCGTGTACATCTCGGGAGACGGCAAAAATCTCATGCTGCTGAAGGATGTTTCCACGAGTGTCCGCTCGTTCGATCTGGGAAGTCTCGGCTTATCACCCGGAGCCTACGTGCTCTATGTTCGCGCCGTCGGAAAGGCTGGAATTCTCAACAAAATGTCAAACGCAGTACGGTACGTTCCAGGGAACCAGGCTCCTATTGCATCGCTGGTGCTTTCCCCGGCGTCCGGCACAGCGCCTCTCACCGTGAGTGCAAGCACCACCGGGTCCAGAGACCCGGACGGTAACGTTGCCTCTTCCAATCTCTATTTTGGCGACGGT
>JBFXAV010000046.1:0-9601 GCA_050183935.1 Candidatus Korobacteraceae bacterium
CGACGAGCGGCCTCTAGTTCACGTCGGAGCCGAATAGCTCTTACCGTCCCAGTGGCGCGCAGTTCCTGGCCACGAGCAAAGACCGGCAACGAAATGGAAACGGAGCCCTGGGCAATGAGTTCACCTTCCTCCCGCTCAAGAGAAAAGCCCAACCCGTAGTCAGGGCGAGAAAAGCTCTCTCCAAGGCGTATCTCTGCTTCCGCCTGCCGGACTTCGGCAGCGACAGCGCGCAAGTCGGGCCGCTGTTCCCCTTCCTGGAGCAGGTTTGCGAGATTCAGTTGCCCAAAGCTTGGCAATTCACTCGCAATCGATAATGGTTCCTCAGCCGACATACCAAGAAAAATACGCACGTTTGCAAGAGCTTCGGTAAGCTGGGCCTGGGATGAGCGTCGCTCGGATCGGGCGCGAGCCGCAGCCGTCCTGGCCAGATTCACATCGAGAATTGGGACGTCGCCTAACTCGAAGCGACGCTCCATTGCAATGAGCAGATTGCCTGCGACCTGGTCTGCTGCGACCGCCACATCGATCCTCTGCGTGGCGGCAGCGGCCTGCAAGTACGCGACCGCCACCTCCTGCAAGAGCCTTCTGACGAGGTTGTCAGAAACGGAGCTCTGGCGTTCAACGCCGGCTTGTGCTTCGGCTATACGTGCCTGACGGCGTGCACCCGGCTCGAATGGCTGAGTGAAGCTGAAATCGAGTTCCGTCTGGCCTGTGTTTCGCCGGCCGGCAGCAGCAGAGATAGTTGGATTCTCTCTGAAACGAAGTGAGGCTCCCAGCAGCCTACCCCTGGCTTCTTCGATCTGGTCCCGCGCGGCCAGGATGACGGGAGCTTGGTTACGAGCGCGTTCAAGCGCCTGCGAAAGGGTTAGCTCTGATTGCTGGGCGAGTGCAGGCTCTAATGGCCAGACCACCAGAACAGCACAGAGAATAAGCAGCGCATTGCTGAGGCGACGTACACTCATGGCTGCTCTGACTCCAGTTCCTTTTGCAACTCCTTATAACCTTGCAGCAGCAGAGACTTCGTCGCTGCGTCACTTAGGCCGAGGACAGCGGCTATCTCACGACTGCTGAAGGCTTGATACTTGTGTAGCAGGAGCGCATACCGCTGTTTCTCTGGCAGATTTGATATGCACTTACGGATCATTTCCGCCCTCTCGTGTTGATCTTTGCCGTCTTCAGACTCGTTGCCTAAAGCAAGAGTCTTGTGCCCCCGGTTTGAGTTCCCGTTGACGTGGAACTGTTGACCGTTGCTGCGTGCAACCTCGATTGCCAACGCATACAGTCCGAGGTGGTGCCCGTTTGCACCAATGGTTTCATCCTCCCGGATTGCACGCAGAAGAACGGTTTCGGCCAGTTCCTCGGCCAATATCTGAGTTCCGCAAATTCGAAACAGAAAGCTGATCAATGGCCGGTGAACGTTATCGTCCAGCACGCCAATTGACCCTTGGTCGCAGCATTTCTGCGCATGCGACATGGGCCACCCCCCTCGTGAAGGAAGCAATCTTTAGGGAATAGCTCTAAAGCGACTCGCTCGAGAGCAAGTACGCGGGTATGGACTAGGCTTTGGGGGGGTGGTAAAGAAGCGGGGAAAATCCAACCGGGGCTTGCTCCGAGTAGAAGGGAGAACTTACATTGACAGAGTCCAGCAGCACCAATTCGGTTGATGTTGAGGGCTTAATATGCGAACAGCAGCACCAGCAATCATCCTCGCGTGAATCTTCGCCGTGGGTCGGCATCTGTGAGGCACTACGAAATTGAGCAGACTCGCCGACAGCACCGCAAGCTCCGGCCTGCGCATTTGTTTCCGTACATGCCGCCTCATGATGCGTATCCTCTTCGCTCGGGCAAACGCCAGGTACCCCCAGGTCGAGGATCGACCATGCGAGGATCAGCAGGCAGAGGAGCCTGCGCCAAGCGGGATGGCGCGAGGTCAGCATTTACGCGATTATACCTCCGGAGTGATACTCATACCGTTACTCTCGTCTTGGCCCCTTTCAGATGCCCGAGCGCTCCTCTGTGGAGCGGCCGGGCCCACCCGATTCAAAGTTTCCAAATCAATGACTTACGAGCCACGTTCAGGGTTCAACCCACTCTATTCCGCTCATAGATCAGACGGCGCGGCCTCAGATTGCCCCTCGATAAAAGAAACATAAAGATTGCGCCTCATGTGAACCGCGCTATACGACCGGAGGCTTGCATCAAATCGGGCGGAGTAGGGAACGGTCGTTTGGGCCCGCCTTCCGGGACGTGCAGGACGAAACAGCAGGAACACTATGGTTCACGGTGCAGGTTCCGCCGCTCGAAGGCATCAGGCCAAGCTGAAGCTGGCAATCCTGCTGACGACGGGCTACATGCTTACCGAGGCGATGGGAGGCATAATCACGGGCAGTCTTGCCCTTATAGCCGATGCCGGCCACATGCTCACTGATGCCGGTGCGCTCGGGCTGTCACTAATCGCTATTTCCTTTGCAGAACGGCCAGCCACTCCCCAAAAGAGCTTCGGCTATCTACGAGCTGAAATCTTGGCGGCAATAGTGAATGCCGCCGTGTTACTGCTGATTTCAGCTTACATCCTTTACGAAGCCTGGCAGCGATTTACAGCACCACCGGAGATTACCAGCTGGCCCATGCTCGTAATTGCCAGCATTGGCCTAGTCGTAAACCTGATCAGCATGCGGCTGCTGGCCAGCGCCTCAAAAGAGAGTCTGAATTTGAAATCTGCTTATCTGGAAGTCTTCAGCGATTCTTTGGGTTCTCTCGGGGTGATTGCCGCTGCAATCATTATGTGGACGACCCAGTGGTATCTCGCCGACCCGATTTTCGGTGCTGCAATTGGTCTTTTCATCGTGCCCAGGACATGGATGCTAATCAAAGAGGCTACCCACATTCTTATGGAGGGTGTACCCGCGCATGTGGATGTCAAAGCGGTAGAACGGGAGATGAAATCAATCGATGGCGTCGTTGCGGTCCATGACTTGCACATATGGACACTGACATCGGGGTTCGATTCTATGAGTGCACATGTCCGTGTGAACACAACGAGGAATCACGATGTACTCCTGGAGGAACTTGGAACAATGTTGAGAAACAAATTCAAGATAGAACACACCACAATTCAAATCGAAGAGGAAGACTGCGGAGCCTACCAAGCTTCTATTTAAGTCTGTGCATGAAGCTCTATGAAACGGCTACGGCACTTAGCCGTCTTCGATTCCGGTTACTGCCATCGTTTGACATCGCCGCTTTATCCAGCGTGGATTATTCATGACCGCCATTTTCCATGCCATTTAGAGCACGTAAGGGACGTCGATTATGGCAATTTCGCTCGATTCGTCGTGGTGGTTGAAGTACCTCCTGGCCCGGTCGCGGACGCACTGAACGTGGTGGTTACGGAAGGTGTTACCGTGACACTTCCCTGCGTGGGCTTGGTTCCGATGCCATTGTCGATCGCGACCGAGGTGGCGTTAGTTGCTGACCATGTCAGGGTGGTACTTGCGCCCAGCGCGATGGAGGCAGGACTTGCGCTCAACGTGACAATAGGAGGGGGGGCCGTTGTCCCCTGAGGTCCCTCCGCATCCCCAGACGGCGATCAGTGTAGCAATGCCTAATAGAAAGAGTGGCGGGCGAGGGAGTACGTAAGGGCGGGAGGTGGACATCTGTATTCTCCGTAGAACTAGGAGCGGCTAATCTGACAATCCAGGTATTCAGAATCTGGTCTGGTCGGAAGAGTTGGCCGGGGAAGACAAGGGGGCTTGCTTACTGCGGCAATGGGTCCGTGACACACCGTGTCTGGCAGTAACTTGCATAATCTGAGGTACCTGCTTACACTCTCCTCAAGTGATTCGGACTGCCAAAGTCGGCATTGTTCTCTTGGCCCTGCTTCTATTCGTGGGTCCCACCGTGGCATGCATGTTTCCCGGTCTACCGATGAGCGCCGCTGAGAAGGACTGCTGTAAGAAGATGGCTGAGCAGTGCGGCGGGGTCAGTATGCCTGCCTCACACACCTGCTGCACAATTGTCAGCAAGCCGGATCTTGCAATGATCCTCAAAGCAGAGCCGGTTATTGTTCCGTCTGCCGCTGCTATTGGTCCTGTGCGAGATTCTGAGGATGTCTTTGCAGCGCTGACGTTCTCGTCATCCCGGACCGTGTTTGAAAGTCACTCCCCGCCTGACCCCTTCTGCGACTCAGTTCAAATCCTGAGAATCTGATCGTGCTTCGTTCCTGAACGCTGAGGCGCACTGGTGCGTCTTGAGGCAGTTATGTTTCCGTCTGCCGGAGGCAGGAATGAAGGTACTTACCATCTCTGTGTTCGTCATTGTGGCTGTTGCGGCTCGCGCAGAAGACCCCTACTCGCAAGCGCTGGCGTATCTCAGCCAAGAACACGCCCACCCAACCCCGCAGGTGCGGCCGCTCACATTGCCGGAACTTGAGGCCGGAGCTCTTTCCGCAAACCCAGAGCTCAAGCTGTTCTCCCAGCGCATTGCGGTCCGCGACGCACAGGTCCCAGGAGCGGGGGCTCTCGATGACCCTTCGCTGATGTACCGGGGCTGGGGTGTGCCGGTTTCACGTCCTTGGGACTTCAACCAAGCTCAAAACATGTTCATGTACATCCAGACGCTACCAGGTCCGGGGAAAAGAGCATTGCGGTCCCTAATCGCTGCCCAACAAAAGGGAATCACGGAAGCTGAGCTTGAGGCCAAGAAGCGTGAGGTCATTGCAAGGGTTCGCACGGCATTTTACGAATTGCTGCGCAGCTATGACGAACTTCGGCTACATGAGCAGCAAGCGGCTTTAGCCCGGCAAGCACTGGAATCAGCCCGAATCAAATACACAGTTGGCCGAGTGCCGCAACAGGACGTGCTCAAAGCGCAGATCGGCCTGAGTAAACTCCTGGAGCATTTGCTGATGTTCCAGCAGGAGGGGGAGCTTGCGCGAGCTACGTTAAATAGTCTTATGGGCCGGGATCCGGCCTCCCCTCTGGAAGTCACTGGAACCTACGATCAGCCAACGAGGCTCCCGGTTCTGGCTGACCTCAAACCCATTGCTCTCAGAAGCCGTCCGGAACTCACCATGATCTCTGCGGCCATTCAGCAGGCTGAGACAAAGGCGAACCTGGCACAAAAATCGTATACACCCGACTTTAGCGTGAGCGGTGGATACATGCTGATGCCCAGTGGCTCTCCATCACGCAATGCTTTCATGGGAGAGGTTTCAATTACTCTTCCATGGCTCAACCGGTCAAAGCATGACGCCGAAATTGCCAGCGCACAGGCGGAACTTGCGGCGCTACAAGCGGAATACCAACTCGTCAAGGCCAATGTGCTCCACGAGGTCCGTGACGCCCTGATTCGTGCCGGCACGGCGCTCAGAATGGTGGGACTCTACAGAGACACACTGAGGCCGCAGACGCAAACCACGCTGAAGGCGACGGTTGCCGCTTATCAGACCGAACGAACGGACTTTCTCAATTTGCTGGACAGCCAGAACGTGATGCTCGATGTCGAATACGCGTACTACCGTGCGCTGTCGGAATACGAGCAGCATGTCTCCGAACTGGAACGTTCCCTTGGTTCGTCGTTGCGAGATCCGGCGATCCCCCCCGAGGTGCTGCAATGACAGCCCGCGAGAAGCGAATCGCTGCGTTTAGCGTTTTAACCGGTGTGCTCCTTGCAGGATTGATCTACCTGGGGGGCGGACTCCTGGTCGGCTTCTGGCAAGTAAGCCCAGCTATGCCTCCGGCTGCTGCCGATGCCTCTGCCTCTTCCATGGATTTGGCCGAAAAGCCCATGGAAAGCAGTGCGCTCAGGAGCGTGCAGCTTACTGACGGAGAGCAACGCTCGATTGACTTGCAAACCGTGCCCGTTGGCCGCCAGCGCCTTCAACACGAAATACTAACGGTTGGACGGGTTGAAGAGGCAGAGCCGCAGATCGCAAATATCAGTGCGAGGACCGGCGGACGCATTGACGAGTTGATGGTTAATTTCGTCGGCCAAGAAGTCCGTCCGGGACAGGCCATCGCTCGTATCTACAGTCCCGAGATCGTTGCGTCGGCCGAGGAGTACCGGCTCGCGCTCGACAATCAGAAACGGTTGGGAACGGCAGCAGAGGCGCAGGCCATTTCTCAGGCTAATGACTTGGTTGCGGCGAGCAGGCGAAGACTAGAGCTTTGGGGTCTTACGCCGGAGCAGATTCGAGGCCTGGGGGTCTCTTCGGGCTCCGACGTGCATATCACTATCGTGGCTGAGATTGGCGGCACTGTCACCGACCGAAAAGTCACGCAAGGACAATACGTCAGGGAAGGAGACGTTCTCTTTTCCATCACCGACCTGAGCACCGTATGGGTGATCGCGGATGTGTACGAAGCGGATGTGCCGTTCGCTCGTCTCGGGCAAACCGTTCAACTCACATCGGAGGCTCTACCCGGCGTCACGCTGGCAGGCAGAGTGAGCTTCCTTGAACCGCGGGTGAATGAACAGACCCGCACGTTGCCAATACGAATAGAGGTCGTGAACCCCGGAATGCGTTTGCGTCCCGGCATGTACGTGAACATCAAGCTTCGCTCCGCGGACCCAAGTCCTACGTTGACGGTCCCGCGTTCGGCTGTACTGGGTTCGGGCTTGCGGAACATTGTTTATGTCGAGGTAGCGGAGGGCCTATTCGAAGGACGCGAGGTCACACTCGGGCCTGCTGACGATAAAAGTTATCCGATTATCGCGGGTTTGCGGGAAGGAGAAAGAGTCGTTAGCAAGGGCGCATTCATGATCGACTCCCAGAGTCGGATCACCGGTGGGATGACCGGGTTGTTTAGCGGCTCGAAGGAGTTCGAGCGGGAGACTGAACCGCCGAATTCTCCAACGGAGAGGGTGAGGTTCTCTTTCCGCACTGATCCCGACCCGCCGAAGGGAGCCTCTCAGAACACGTTCCATGTGTCTGTTATTGATCAATCCGGTAAGCCGATTCCTGACGCACAGGTGAGCGTGACGCTTGTCATGCCGGCAATGCCGTCCATGAATATGCCGGAAATGCGCTCCTCTTCGGCGCTGACTTGGAACGGTTTTGAATACGCAACCAAGGCCAACATCTCGATGGCAGGTCCATGGAATGTCACGGTTGAGGCGAGCCGCGGAGGGACGGTCTTAGGCACCCATCGCATACGGCTTAACGCTCGATGAGAGGCAACGATGATTAACTCGCTGATCGAATGGTCGCTAAAGAATCGTTTCCTTGTCATCCTCGCGTACCTGTTGCTTGCTGCCTGGGGATATTGGGCGCTGCTCAAGACGCCTGTGGATGCCATCCCTGACCTTAGCGAGAACCAGGTCATTATCTTTACCGATTGGCCTGGGCGCAGTCCGCAAGAAGTGGAAGACCAAATCACGTACCCGCTCACGGTCAACTTGCAGGGGCTTCCGGGCGTAAGAACCGTGCGGTCATCGTCCGCGTTTGGATTCTCCATGATAAACGTCATTTTCCAGGATGACGTGGACGTCTATTTCGCTCGCACCCGAGTCTTGGAACGACTAAGCCTTGCGTCCAGCTTCCTCCCGGCAGGAGTGGTTCCTTCATTGGGGCCTGATGCCACCGGAGTAGGGCAGGTCTTCTGGTACACGGTTGAGGGGCCGTATGATCCCGGCACTCTACGCTCAATTCAGGACTGGTTTATACGGTACCAGTTGAACTCGGTTCCGGGCGTGGCTGAGGTCGCAAGCATCGGCGGGTTCGTTCGGCAGTACCAGATTGATGTGGATCCGGTGAAGCTACGGGGCTATGGTCTCCCGATCAAGAACGTGTTTGAGGCAGTTCAGCGCAGCAACAACAACGTCGGAGCCAAAGTGCTTGAGTCCAACGACATGGAGTTTGTGGTGCGGGGACTTGGCCTCATTCAGTCCGAAGCTGACCTCGAAGATATTGTCATCGCGTCTTCCCAAGGCACTCCGGTATACGTTCGCAATGTTGCCAGCGTGCAGATTGGCCCCGAGTTTCGCAGGGGAGTCTTGGACAAGAACGGCAAGGAAGCGGTCGGCGGGGTGGTCATTGCTCGCTATGGCGCGAATGCGCGAGAAGTTATCGACGCAATAAAGGCCAAAATAAATTCTCTTGTGCCGGGTCTGCCCAGCGGAGTCAAGATTGTTCCATTTTACGACCGTAGCTCATTGATCAACCACGCAGTTGCAACGCTGGAAGATGCCCTTACTGAGGAAATCATTCTTGTTACGCTCGCCCACGTAATTTTCCTCTGGCATTTCCGCAGCATTCTCATCGTCACACTGCCGCTACCGTTGGCCGTCCTCACGGCGTTTCTGTTCATGCACTACATGGGCATTTCTTCCAACATTATGTCATTGGGAGGAATTGCCATTGCAATCGGTGTGCTAGTTGATGCCGGAATTGTGATGACGGAAAACGTCCTCCGGCACGCAGAGCAGCACGTTGAGCAGCACGTTGAGCAGCACGGGGAGTACAGATCACAAATTAAGGAAATTACTTTGCGAGCCGCCCGGCTCGTGGGCCGTCCTATTTTCTTTGCCATGACAATCATTGTTCTGGCATTTGTTCCTGTCTTCGCTCTGACGGGCATGGAGGGCAAGCTGTTTCATCCACTTGCCTTCACCAAGACCTTTGCGATGATCGGCGCAACCGTAATTGCCGTGACGCTCGTTCCGGTTCTTTGCACTTTTCTGATTCGAGGTCGGCTGCATCGCGAAGAAGATAACCCGCTGATGCGCCTTCTACGAGGAATCTATCGCCCTGTTTTGGTTTGGGGGCTGAAGAACCGCCTTGCAGTTCTGGGTTCGGCGGTGCTCCTTTTTGGGTTGGCGATTTATCTCGGAAGCACCATCGGCTCGGAGTTCATGCCTCCACTGGATGAAGAGACAGCTATGTGGATGCCGATAACTGACCCGAGCATCTCGCTAACGAAAGCGGCCGAGATCATGCGAAAGCAGGACCAGATCATCGCTTCTGATCCAGCAGTCGCAACAGTGGTTGGCAAGATCGGCCGGGCTGAAACATCTACAGACCCCGCTCCGATCAACATGGCCGAGACGATCATCACGTTCAAGCCAAAGGAGCAATGGTCGCCTGGCGAAACCAAAGACAGTATTCTTCAACGCCTGGACGAGAAACTCCGTATGCCCGGAGTCACGAATATCTGGACACAGCCGATTCGTAACCGTATCGACATGCTCTCGACCGGCATTCGCACGCAAGTCGGAGTAAAGGTGTTTGGCTCGGACTTGAGCGTGATTGAGCAAAAAGCAGGTGAAATAGAAAGAATGCTACGTCAGGTGCCGGGAGCTGTGGATCTTTACGCCGAGCGCATAACCGGCGCGCCGTATGTGGAGATCGATGTAGACCGCAGGTCGGCGGCACGCTATGGCATCAACGTAGGCGATGTGCAAGATGTCATTGAGACCGCCATAGGCGGCAAGAATCTCTCCACCACGATTGAGGGCAGACAGCGATTTCCCGTGCGAGTGCGCTATGCACGAGACTTTCGGAGTGACATTGATGAACTCGGAAATGTCCTGGTAACAGGCGGGAACGGAATGCAAATTCCGTTGCAGCAACTTGCCAGAGTCCGCACGGTCATTGGTCCTT
>JBFXAV010000047.1:0-9535 GCA_050183935.1 Candidatus Korobacteraceae bacterium
GGTTGGGCACCGGGCATTGCCAGCGCGATTGCTGGAGAATCTGCCGGGAAAGGTCGTAATGCGAGATTCCGTTCCCCGGCAGGAGTTGGCTTCCATCTATGCCAATTCCGGCGCTCTGGTGTTTCCTTCCTTGTGCGAGGGCTTCGGCATGGTGATTACCGAAGCCATGGCGCACGGAGTCCCGGTGATCACAACCCGGCATACGGCAGGAGCAGACCTGATCCGTGATGGCGTGAATGGATGGTTGGTTCCGGTACGCGATGTGGAGGCTTTGACGGAGGTCATGCACTGGTGCCTGCATCATCGAGACAAAGTTGTCGCCGCCGGAGAAGAAGCTGCACGCTCCGCCGCGCGATGGCAGTGGAGCGACTATCGCGCCCGCCTGGCCAGTTGCGTGCGCGAGGCTGTAGGGAAGGGTTGTGAGCAGGGAATGGAAATCGTGGCCGGGGTGCGGTAACGATCGTGGTATAGCCGTCTGGACCAGAGGTATCGTGTGCGTTTTTGTCTGATCGGGGCGACTCACCCCTGCCATAACCCGCGACTGGTGCGCGAGGCGGATTCGCTGGCGGCTCGTGGACATGAGGTGCGCGTTGTGGCGCTGGCGCACGTCCCATCACTGGCGGAACAGGATGCCAGGCTGATTGCCAGCCGGAGTTGGCGGCTGCAGACGGTTGTTCTCCACAGCGGAACGATGCAAACCCTGTGGTTGCGCCTGAGTCGTAAGCTGGCGCGGGCCGGATTTTCCATGCTGAAGCGGCCGGCTCTGGCGGAGTACGCGTACTGCCCCGCAATCGCGGAACTGACGGAAGCCGCCGTATCCGAGCCTGCGGACTGGTACATCGCTCATACCCAGCCCATGCTGCCTGTCGCAGCGGAGGCGGCGCGACGCCGGGGAGCGCGGCTGGGTTTTGACTGCGAAGACCTGCTGGCGCTGGCAGGCAGCGACCCGCCGGAATTCGTTCGCGCGGTGGAAAGAGCCTACGTCCCCCGCTGTGACTACGTGACGGTGACCTCGGAGGCAATGAAGCAGCGGTTTCAGCAGGATTTTCCGGGAACCGAGCCGCGTGTGCTGTACAACGTGTTTCCACTGAAGCTGGCGGAGAAAATGATTCCGCCGGAGAAGCGATTGCGGCAAGGCCGTCTGCGATTGCACTGGTTCGGGCAGACCATCGGGCCAGGTAAGGGAATTGAGGAGGCGCTGGAAGCCGCAGCTTTGCTTGGGGACGCTGTGGAGGTGCACTTCCGGGGGCAGGTGGCGAGCGGGTTTGATGTGGTGCTGCGTGGATTCGAACGTCGCGGCGTGGCGATGCATTTTCATCCCTACTTGCACTATGACGACCTGATCGGCGCGATGGGTGTGTTCGATGTGGGGCTGGCACTGGAACGTCCTGAGCACGGGAACTACTCGATTACAGTAACCAACAAATTTTTTAGCTATTTGCTGGCAGGGCTGGCGGTGGCAGCAACGGATACACCGGGGCAGCGAGAAGCCATGGAGCAGGCGTCGGGCGCGGGATTCTTGTATCCGGCAGGGCGTCCTGATCTACTGGCTGAGAAGCTGCATACATGGTGGGAGAAGCGGGAGTCTTTGCTGACTGCGCAACAGGCGGCGTGGAACGCCGCGCGGCGGCGGTTCTCCTGGGATGTGGAGAAACAAAATTTTCTGGAAATCTTCATGGGCAGCGAAAAGACACCGACAGAGTCCGCATCGCTGAGCGTGCTGGCATGAAGACCGTGGTGATTGTAGGCGCGGATTTTGTGCCCAGCAGCCTGCCTCCCGCGCTACGTATCCGTTTTTTTACGCGTCACCTTCCGGAGTTCGGGTGGAAGCCGGTGGTGCTGACCACCGATCCTCGATATTACGAAAGCTCAATTGATCCCGAAAACCAGCGCCTGTTGCCGGAGAATCTGGAAGTAATCCGCACTCCGGCGCTGGAGGCGAGCTGGACACGGAAGTTTGGGCTTGGCGACCTGGGCATCCGGTCCTTGTGGCATCACTGGCAGGGGCTGCAAAAAGTGTGCAGCGAACGCAAGGTGGACCTGGTGTTCGTGCCGGTCCCACCTTCGGTTCCCATGGTGCTGGGACGGCTGGCATGGAACCGCTTCCGCATTCCTTATGTGGTGGATTACATCGACCCCTGGGTGACGCGCTACTACTTCACCGTGCCGCGCAACCAGCGGCCTCCGAAATGGTGGATGGCGCACTACATGGCGGTGGCCCTGGAGCCGTTTGCGATGCGGCATGTGGGGCATATTACCGGAGTTTCGCAGGGCACGACGGACAGCGTGGTGAATCGCTATGACTGGCTTACGCGCGAGGACAGCACCGAGATCCCTTACGGAGGCGAGCCGGCGGACTTCGACTACCTGCGGCGGAACCCGCGCAAGAATCTTATCTTTCAGAAGCAAGATGGCCTGTTCCATCTGAGCTACGTGGGAGCGGTGATTCCGGCGATGCATGGCCCGTTGCGGGCTTTGCTCCGGGCCATCCGTGAGGGGTTGAATGGATCGCTGGAGTTATTCGGCAGGCTGCGAGTTCATTTCGCGGGAACCACGTACGCACGCGCAGGAGCCGTGACGCACCAAGTGCTGCCCATTGCGAAGGAGATGGGCGTGGAAGCAGTGGTGAGCGAGTCTCCGGCGCGGGTTGCGTACCTGGATGCGCTCCAGATTCTGCTCGATTCCGACGCCACGGTGGTACTTGGCTCCGATCAGCCGCACTACACGGCTTCGAAGCTTTATCCCTACATTTTGGCAGGCAGGCCGATGCTGGCCATCTTCCATGAGCAGAGCAATGCAATCGATGTGCTGCGGCAGACGCGCGCTGGGCACGTGGTTCCATTCGGCTCAGGCGAAGCAGCGGAAGCCAAGTCAGAACTAGTGAAGGGCTGGCTGGCTGGTGTACTGTCAGGAACTAGGGAATTATGTTTTCCTGCAACTGATTGGAAAGCATTTGAGACCTATACAACACGGGCCATGGCAGCACGGCTGGCATCGGCATTCGCGAAGGGCATGAGCAAGAACGGCGCAGGAGCAAGAGCGGCTGCAAATTAGGTTTGAATGCGCCTGCGGGCGCGAGACGGAGGAGTTTCAGAATGGTGCGATCGCTGATTACCGGTG
The DNA here is from genome assembly GCA_050183935.1 of Candidatus Korobacteraceae bacterium. GTDB lineage: Bacteria > Acidobacteriota > Terriglobia > Terriglobales > Acidobacteriaceae > DASZRZ01. Next base: position 3,121 of record JBFXAV010000047.1, read on the forward strand.
GCGCGGGCTTTGTTGGTTCCCATTTGGCGGAAGAACTGTTACGACGTGGCGAGGAAGTGTACGTGCTAGACGATCTTTCCACGGGAAGCATTACCAACATCGAGCATCTGAAGGCCAACCCGCGCTTCCACTACCGGATTGACCGGGTGGAAAATGAGCCACTGCTGGCCGAGATGATCGACCGCTGCGACATCGTGTACCACCTGGCGGCAGCGGTGGGAGTGAAGCTGATCGTTGAGAGCCCGGTGCGCACCATTGAAACCAACGTCCACGGCACCGAGGTCGTGTTGCGGAATGCAGCCAAGAAAAAGAAGAAGGTGCTGGTGGTTTCGACCTCCGAGGTCTACGGCAAGTCCACGCAGGCGCCGTTTCGCGAAGACCAAGATTTAGTGATGGGCGCTACCGTGAAGGGCCGCTGGAGCTATGCCTGTTCCAAAGCAATTGACGAATTTTTGGCGCTGGCCTACTGGCGCGAAAAGAAGCTGCCCGTAGTGGTGGTGCGGTTGTTCAATACAGTGGGTCCGCGGCAAACTGGGCGCTATGGCATGGTAATTCCCAACTTTGTGCGACAGGCGCTGGCGGGAGAGCCGATTACCGTCTATGGCGACGGAACGCAAACACGCGCATTCGGATACGTGGGCGACGTGGTGGGAGCGCTGGCGGATTTGTTGCACCATCCTGGAGCCGTCGGCGGCGTCTTCAACATCGGGAATACCCAGGAGGTCAGCATTACGCAACTGGCCGAACTGGTACGCGAGATGACCGGCAGCACATCCAAGATCGTGTACGTTCCCTACGATGAGGCGTACGAAGAAGGATTTGAAGATATGCCGCGCCGCGTGCCGGACATCAGCAAGGTTGCGGCGCTGATTGGGTATCGCCCAACGAAGAACCTGCGCGAAATTCTGACGGACGTGATTGCCTCCATGCAGCCGGCGGTGTTGGCTGTCACGGCGGATTAGGGTTCTGCCGCGAATTCTACGGCAGGTATCGCTACGCTATTTGCGTAGGATTCACAAGCCGACCAGCAGGAATTGTTGCCAGTCAGCGCGGAACCCAAGCTTTCCTCGGGGGTCTACCTGACCGAATTTGGCGTAGCTCTCACCGATTATTTCATTGCGCTGGTCTGCGCGGGATTTGTCTGGAGCCTGCGCAAACGAGAAGTTCCTTCCGGCACGCTTTCATGGACTTGGATCATTTTTTTTGGGTCTTTGGTAATTGCCTCCGTTGCGGGCGGGACCGTACACGGATTCTATTTGGACGAGTCTACGTTAGGGTTTCGAATTTTGTGGCCTGTGACTCTTCTTGCAATAGGTGTTACCGCAACTAGCGCTTGGATTCTTAGTGGATTCTTCATTTCTGGGCCAACTCGCACATTCAAGTGGGTTGTGTTTGCCGGTGCCGCACTAACACTTTATGCGGCGGCCGTTCTTTTTTATGCTCAAACCTTTGTCCTTGTGATCCTCTACTATGTGCCCGCACTGTTGTTGCTGCTTGTGGGCTCTATCCTCAAATACTCAAGGACTAAACGCGCTCACTATCTATCGATAACCTGGGGAGTTTGCTTGAGTTTCTGCGCAGCAGCCATCCAGCAAATTGAAATTGGCATTCACCCGGTTTATTTCAACCACAATTCCACGTACCACCTGGTGCAGGTGTTCGGCCTGTGGGCATTTTTCCAAGGTACAAAAACACTGACGGACTCCCAGTGAGGACTACCGATGACGTCAAACCGCTGGAATCAGAGTGTGCTTGGATTTGCGTTGATCGTGCTTATCAGTTGCACAGAGCGCCCGCTCACCAAAGCTACTTATGAACTTAACGATATTCACTCGCAACTAAATCCGACGAAGCATGCCGCAGTGGTATCCCCTACATCGAGACAAGAGCTACAGGCTATTGTTCGCAAGGCCAAAAGAGACGGACACGCAATTAGCATTAGCGGAGGACGGCACTCTATGGGTGGGCAGCAATTTGGCACAGGAACAATCAACATCAACATGTCTCTTTTTGACCGAGTTCTCAGTTTGGACGCGAACAAGGGCATTGTTGAAGTTCAGTCGGGAATTCAGTGGCCGGCCCTGATTGATTGGCTCCGAAAGCATCAGGATGGCTCAAAACCCAAGTGGGGGATCCGGCAAAAGCAAACCGGCGCCGACAGATTGAGCATAGGCGGAGCACTTTCATCCAATATTCACGGTCGTGGTTTGAAGATGCGGCCGATGATTGAGGATGTGGAGTCATTTACGCTGGTTGACGCCAATGGCAATTTGAGAACATGCAGCCGAACGGAAAATCCTGAGCTTTTCGGCTTGGCAATTGGAGGATATGGGCTTTTCGGCGTAATCGAGACGGTCAAGATTCGGCTCGCTCCAATCACAACTCTTAGGCGTGAAGTCAGGCTGATCGACGTCCGGGATTTCATAACACTGACTGCATCGCGGATTCGGGAAGGATACCTGTATGGCGATTTCCAGTTCGCAATCGATCCCTTTTCCGACGATTTCATGAGACGCGGTGTTTATTCCGTCTATAACCCCATAGCTAATGGAGAGGAAGGGCTAGGCGATCAAAGCGAGCTTAAGCAGGATGATTGGAACCGGTTACTTGCGCTGGCTCATACCGACAAATCCAGGGCCTTTGATCTTTATTCGAAGTTTTACCTTTCAACGAATGGGCAGTTCTATCAATCGGATACTCACCAAATGGGTGTGTACGTTGACGATTATCACCGCCAGCTTGACGTGAATTCGAATGCTTCAGAAATGATCAGTGAGATATATGTGCCTCGATCGAAACTGGCACTTCTGTTTGAGCAACTGCGGGAAGATTTTCGAAAGCACAAGGTGAACCTGGTATATGGAACCGTACGGTTGATTGAAAAAGATGGTGAAAGTTTCCTTGCATGGGCTAAGCAGGACTACGCCTCAATTGTGTTCAATTTTCACGTGGAACACACGCCTGAAGGTATGGAGAAGGCAAAGCTGGACTTTCGGGCCTTAATTGCCCGGGCGCTTGAACATGATGGAAGCTATTACCTCACGTACCACCGGTGGGCAACCCGCGAACAAGTCCTGAAGGCGTATCCACAAATGCCTGCATTTTTGCGACTCAAGAAAAAGTACGACCCGGAAGAACGATTTCAGAGCGATTGGTACCGGCATTATCGTCAGATGTTTGCGGATACTCTGTCTGGGCAATGATTCCAGGAACAGCCTATAACTCCCTGCAAAAAGTAAAAGTGCAAAGGCTTGCAGTCCCACGTGAATTGGCAGACATGCCATTACATTGCTAGTCCGCGCTTGTGCCAGCCTCCTGCTGGACCGCCACCCTGGAGAGGATCGCCTTCAGGGCCTGCTGTACCCGGTTGAGTTCACTTTCCAGGGTGTCGCACGCCTCCGTCGCTTCTTTCAAATCATTGTTGCGTCCCATCATTTCCAGGCGGAGGGAAGAATTGACGGCAGCCTTGGCGGAAAAGTTCGCGACTGACCCCTTCAGCGCATGCGCCGATTTATAGAGAGCCTCGGCATCCTTATCGGCGATAGCCTTGCGCACGGCAGCAATCAGGCTTGGATAGTCCGCCAGAAAAATCGTGACAAGTTCAGCTAGGAATTCACGATCTCCGCTCACCAGAGCTTCCAGCGCGTTTTCGTCGATGGCAGGTTCCCGAGCTTCCTCCTGAGTGGCTTCCGGCTCCTGCTGTTGTTTTTTTGCGCTGCTGAATCCGGGCACCATTTCTTCGATCACGGTGAAAAGTTCCTTTGCCTGAACCGGCTTGGAGATGTAGCTGTCCATGCCTGCCGCCAGGCAGCGCTCGCGATCTCCCTTCATGGCATGAGCGGTGAGCGCGACGATGGGAAGGTGACGGCCGGTAATGCGCTCATTTTTGCGGATCGCAATAGTCGCTTCAATGCCGTCCATTTCGGGCATCTGCACGTCCATGAGCACCAAGTCAAACTCCTGCTCCCGAAGTTTTTCGAGAGCTTCACGGCCATTGTTGGCCACCACCACCGATTGGCCGTGCTTTTCGAGCAGGCGCATGGCCACGCGCTGGTTCACGGTATTGTCTTCCGCCACCAGAATGTTGAGCTTCTGGCGGCGTTCACGCAAAGAATGGCGGGTAATCAATGAATTTCCTTGCTCCTGGGCCGCTCCCAGAGCGGCCAGCATCGACTCCAGCAGATCGCGCTGGCGCACGGGCTTGGTGAGATAAGAGGCGACTCCCAGTTCGCGGCAGCGCATAGCGTCGCCGCGTTGTCCCGCCGAGGACAGCATCATGATGGTGCTGCTGCTGAGGTCAGGAGTGGCCTTGATGCGCTGAATCAGCTCAAAGCCGTCCATCTCCGGCATCTGGGCGTCCACCAGGATCAATGGGAAAGGTCTTCCGATGTGGTGGGCATGTGCCAGCGTGGCGAGCGCTGCCATGCCTCCTTCCATGGTGGTAGGGCGCATGTGCCATTGGGAAAGCACCTGGTGCAGGATGCGCCGGTTGGTGGCATTGTCATCCACCACCAGCACCGGAACGTCAAGCAGGCTTACGGCTTTGCGCACGGCGTGCGATGCCCCCGGCGATGGGTTCACCAGAACATTCGCGGTGAAATGGAAGGTGCTGCCTACGCTGGGCTCACTCTCAACCCAGATGCGGCCACCCATCATGTCCACCAGACGGGAAGAAATCGTGAGCCCCAACCCGGTGCCGCCGTATTTGCGGGTCATGGAATTGTCAGCCTGATTAAAGGCGGCGAAGATCTCCTGCTGACGGTCCAGGGGAATTCCAATGCCGGTATCGCGCACGGAAATATGCAGGCGGACGCGTTGTTCGTGGCGATCTTCCGCCTGGCAGTGCAAAAATACCTCTCCGCGCTCGGTGAACTTGATGGCATTCACGATCAGGTTCACGATGATTTGCCGCAGGCGGGTAGGGTCGCCGATGAGATCGCCGGGGACATCCGGGGGGATTTCGCAGACCAGCTCCAGACCTTTCTGATCGGCGCGGAGCGCCAGCGTCTTCAGGGTTTCCTCGAGACTGTCGCGGAGGTTGAACTCGATGGCCTCGAACTCGAGCTTTCCAGCTTCGATTTTCGAGAAATCCAGAATGTCGTTGATGATGGAAAGCAGAGACTCCGCCGACGCGCGGACGGTGTTGAGGCATTCGAGCTGCTCCGGCGTCAGGTCTGTGTCCAGTACCAGTTCGGTCATGCCCAGAATACCGTTCATGGGGGTGCGGATTTCGTGGCTCATGTTGGCCAGGAACTCGCTCTTGGCGCGATTTGCCTGCTCGGCCTCCTCCTTAGCTTTTTGAAGTTCAACGCGGGACCGACGCTCGGTGATGTCGCGGAAGAAGGCGGTGAACAACGGCATTCGATCAAACTCGGTGCAGATGACGGAAACTTCCGCCGGAAAAGTATTGCCATCGGAGCGGCGTGCCGTAACCTCCAGCAGTTTCCCTACCATGGCTGCAATGGCGGTATCCGTCGTTTTAGCAGCTTCTTCTCCCATCTGTCCGAAAAGAGTGGATATGGGTTTTCCCAAGAGTGCGGCGCGCGAAGCGCCGAACATCAGCTCGGCAGTACTATTGACGGCGGTGATCTTGTATTGAGGATCGCAAGAAACGATTGCATCCAGGGCGGCTTCGACGATTGCGTTCTTCCGTTTTTCCCGCAGTTCCAATTCGAGGCTTTTAAACCTCCGGTCTACGGTTGAAGTGACCACGGTGAGCACAAGGACTGTGAGAATAATGGCAGTGATGGCTACCGTGTCCAGCGCGTTAATGGTGATGGCATAGGACAAATCGGGAGCAATGGCAGAAGGAGCGAAGTGCGCCGCGGCCATGCCGGTGAAGTGCATGATGGGAATGGCGCTTCCCATCAGCAGAGCGGCGAGAATCTTGTTACGCAGGTCATTGCGGGACTCTCCGCGAAAACGAAACGTCATACGCAGGGCCACCATGGAGATGACCACTGCAAGCACAACCGAAAGGCTGACCAGCGCGGCATCGTAGTGGATGGTGGCCGCCAGCCGCATGGCTGCCATGCCGATGTAGTGCATGCCAGCAATGCCGGTGCCCATTAGCAAGCTGCCGGCCAGAGTCGCCTTCCAGCCCATTGCCTTGCGGCTGGCGATCCACAGGGCCACGGCAGAAGCGGAGATTGCCGCCACCAGCGAGAGAATCACCAACGGCAGGTGATAGCTCACGACCATGGGCAGGTGGTACGCCAGCATGGCAATGTAGTGCATCCCCCAGATTCCCAGGCCCATCGCTGTGGCGCCGCCTGCGAGCCAGGCCATGCGAGTTCGGCCACGAGTGGCGGTGACTCTGCCCCCAAGGCTGAGGGCTGTATAGGACGCAAACATCGCGATCATGATGGAGAGCGCGACCAGATAGTAGTCGTGAGAGCTGTGCATGATTTCGTGC
>JBFXAV010000048.1:0-9525 GCA_050183935.1 Candidatus Korobacteraceae bacterium
CTTCCCTGGCTGGCGACGTGCGGCGCGGTGACTCCGTTTATCGGCCTGTTTGGCACGGTGTGGGGCATTTTCGGCGCCTTTCACGGTTTGGGGACAGAAGGCGCGGCCACGATCCGCGCAGTAGCTCCCGGTATTTCCGAGGCGCTGATTGCCACCGCCGCGGGCCTGTTCGTGGCCATCCCCGCCGTGATTGCCTACAACCAGTTCGGGAATAACGTGCGCGAGTTCGGCACCGCCATGGATAACTTCAGCCTGGAGATGATGAACGCGGTGGAGCGCGTCTCCGTGCCAGCGCCGCGCTCGGTGATGGCTGAGGCCTCGGAGCTGCGGTAATGGCGTTTACTGATACCAGCGGACGCACCAGGACCTCGCTGAGCGAGATCAACGTAACTCCGTTCGTGGACGTGGTGCTGGTGCTACTGATTATCTTCATGCTCACGGCGCCCATCATTCAGTCGGGAATCGACGTGAACGTTCCCAAGACACGCACTGTGCGTGAGATTACCGAGGAGCGGGTGGTAATCAGCATTGACCGGCAGCAGAAGGTGTACTTGGGGAATGCGGCGGTCAACATCAACGAAATTCCCGACCGGCTGAGGGCGCGAGTGCAGGATCCGCAGAGGCAGTCGATTTATATTCGCGCCGACGAGAATGTTCCCTTCGGCGCCTTCGCCACGGTGATGGATGCGGTGAAGCAGACCGGAATTACCAACGTCAGCATCGTCACGCAGCCGCTGACGGGATCTCCCACGCGCGTGCGCTAGCGGCTTGCGGCAGTTTCGACTCCGACATGCATGGAACGGCTGACATCTTTGCCCACCACGAAAGCTGGAAGAATCCGCTGGCGTGGTCGCTTGGGCTGCACCTGGTTCTGTTCGTGGGCATGGTGTTGTCGGGCGCGCTGGGGGGGCGAGGCGAAAGCTGGGGCGGTTCCACGAGCGGCGGGGGCGCAATGAGCGCGACTTTGGTGAGCAGCATTCCTTTGCCGGCAGCTCCGGTGCAAACCGAGAATATCCTCGCGAACCAGTCCAAAGGACTTTCGCAAAGCTTGCCTGCGGAAAAGGCCGCGCAGCCGGAACCGGAGGCGGTTCCCATTCCTGACAGCCGGGCGAAGGTGGTTCCCGCGCCGACGCAAAAGGCAGTCGAGCAGCCACAGCCCGTTAAACCCGCGCCGACGCAAACAGCGAATGCACGCCCGGCGCGTCCCAACCAGCCTGAGCCTCCGCCAGACGTGGTTCCTATTGGGCAGGGCGGTCCAGTGAGCGGTCCCTATGGGGCTTTTACTGCCGACAACGCCAAAGGCGGCTTTGGATTTACCGGCTCGGGAGGCGACTTTGGCAATCGTTTCGCATGGTACGTGGATAGTGTTCGCCGTAAGGTCTCTGAAAATTGGCTGAAGTATGAGGTCGATCCCAATATTCACGAGGCCAAGCGGGTTTTTATCACCTTCGACATTACACGCTCAGGACAACCAACCAACGTGCAGTTGAGCCAGCCCAGCGGGATTTCCTCGCTGGATGTCTCGGCGGTACGCGCCATCCAGCGGATTGACACTTTTGGTCCCCTGCCACGGGAATATCCCGGAAGCCGGGTTTCTGTGGAATTCTGGTTCGACTACCGGCGCTGAGCGCGCTCAGGAGTTTGATTTTGTGTATTAGCTGTAGCTCCACCCGCAGTAATATGTCGTCGCAAGATATGTTTTGGAGCGGGAAAAAGACTAAGAAGCTCGCGGTGCTGGTGACGCTGGTGTTACTGGTATCGCCGCTGCTGAGCCTGCGCGCCGCTCTGCCGGCTCCGCAGCAGGACTGGATTCGCACTGGCACGGGACTGGGCGTGGAGAAGGTGCGCCTGGCGGTTCCTGAGTTCCGCCAGCTTTCGGTGACTCCGCAGGCAGGAAGCCTGCGGGAAGTATTCAACCAGACGTTCTGGAACGATCTGGAGTATGCGGGCATCTTCGACATGGTCTCGAAGAGCTTCTATCCGCTGGAAGCACCGGGGCAGCCTGACCAGGTGAAGCTGGATGCATGGGGAAATCCTCCCCCGAATGCGAACATGCTGGCGTTCGGAAATTTCAATGCGGTGGGAGAGGACCTGGTGGTGCAGGGCTGGCTGTATGACGTGAAGAACACGGCCTCGCCCCAGGTGCTCGGTAAGCAATACCGCGAGAAGGCAACTGAGGAGAATGCGCGACTGATCGCCCACCGCTTCGCCAATGAGATTATCTTCCGTCTGGGCGGAGGCATTAACGGAGTCGCCGAGAGCAAGATTTTCTTTGTGAGCGACCGCAGCGGGCACAAAGAGATCTGGTCGATGGATTATGACGGCGCAGGCCAGAAGCAGTTGACGCGGCTGAATTCGATTGCGCTGTCGCCGCGGGTATCGCCGGACGGCACGCGGGTGGCGTTCAGTGGCGATCGCGGCGGCTTCCAGTTGATGGTGTACTCGGTGGAACTGGGGCGGCTGGTGACGATGCCGGGGTTCGGCGGCACGAACATTTCTCCAGGGTGGGCTCCGGACGGCAGCAAGATTATTTTTTCTTCATCACGCAACGGCGATCCTGAAATTTACACTGTGGACCCAAATGGCGCGAACCTTCGCCGGATAACGGCCTATCGCGGGCCGGATGTTTCCCCGGTCTTCAACGCCAAGACAGGGGCGCAAGTCGCATGGGTTTCCGGGCGTAGCGGGTTGCCGCAGGTGTACATGATGGACGCCGACGGCGCGAATCCGCAGCAGTTGACGGACCAGGGATACGCGGTATCACCTGCGTGGTCGCCGAATGGACAGTTGCTGGCGTTTGCGTGGATTCGCCGCTACGGACCGGGTGCGCCGGGCGGGCAGGACATTTACATCATGGATGTGGCGACGAAACGATTTGTGCAGATGACCCATGATGCGGGAAGAAATGATTCTCCGTCGTGGTCGCCGGACGGACGGCACATTGTGTTTCAGTCGAATCGAACCGGCAGCGACCAGGTTTGGACGATGCTGGCGGATGGAAGCCAGCAGCGACAATTGACGAGATCCGGGCGGAATTCGCAGCCCAACTGGAGTTGGAAATAGAGCTGGCCGAGTCCCTTGGCCGCGATCGAGAGTGTGCGGCCGCAACATGGAGCAGAAACCGGCGCACGATCGGACCGCTCCCCACCCGTCTTGCCGTTAAGGCATGCGCGAGAACGAAGTTGCATGGAGGATAAGAGGTGAAGCAAAGCAGAAAGTCGATTTTGTTGTTCCTTGCCCTGGCGGCAGTCCTGTTGCTGGCAGCGTGCCGTAAGCCACCCCAGGCCGCAGCGCCACCACCACCACCACCACCGCCGCCACCCGCGCGCCCGACGGCGACGATTAACGCCAACCCGGACTCGATTCCTGCGGGCCAGTCCACTACGCTTGCATGGCAGACGCAGAACGCGACCGATGTTTCGATTGAGGGACTGGGAAGCGTGCAGGCCAACGGCACGCGCCAGGTCACTCCCACGCAATCGACCACGTACCGGCTGGTTGCCAAGGGTGCAGGTGGATCGGAAGAAGCGACCACGCGCGTGACGGTCACGCAGCCTCCTCCGCCACCGGCTCCGAAACCGACGGTGAGCGAGCAGGAGCTGTTCAGCCAGAACATCCGGGACATCTATTTCGAGTACGATAAGTTTGATATTCGTCCCGACCAAACATCGACGGTGCAGGCAAACGCTACCTGGCTCAATCAGCATCCTAACGTGAGCTTCACCATCGAGGGGCATTGCGACGAGCGTGGTTCCACCGAGTACAACCTGGCTCTGGGAGACAACCGCGCCAATGCGGTGAAAAACGCTCTGGTGGCGGCAGGTATTGATGCCAGCCGCATTCGCACCATTAGTTATGGCAAGGAAAAGCCGTTCTGCACTGAGTCCAACGAGCAGTGCTGGCAGCAGAACCGGCGTGGGCACTTCCTGTACGGCAGATAGCTGTCGCGGAGTGATTGGGCCATTCGGTCATTGGGCTATTGGACCATTGCTCTCGTAACCGTGGGACAATGGGGCAATGGCTCAATGGCCCAGCCTGATTCATGGGCGAAAAAGACTGCTTCCGGCGGGAATTTTTCCCGTCTAACCAATGAGGGTTCGGCCCGAGAGTATCCATGGCACAGTGGGGCTCGGATGCCCCTTGAGATTTGGCCCTTCGAGGTAGTTGTTTTATGAGAATACAAAGGATTCCGTTGTACTCCATTCTTGCGTTGATGCTGGCCATGGTGCTGGCGGCTGCTACGGTTCCGCCAGCGTATGCGGTGGACAAGGAAGTTATTCAGCTCCAGACCATGGTGCAAAGCCTTCAGCAGCAGATGGCGCGCATGCAGCAGTCCTTTGACGAGCGCATGGGCGTGATGCGAAGCCTGGTGGAGCAAAGCACCGACAACATCAATAAAGTGACCACTGCGGTCGATGGCGTGAACCGCTCGCTGCGCGAGCAGCAGCAGGATGCAGGCGGACGCTCGGAGCAGCTTTCAGTACAGATTCAATCGCTGCACGACTCTGTGGACGAGTTGAAGGCCCGCCTTTCCCGCGTGACTGAGCAGCTTGAGGAAATAAAGACCGCGCAGACCAATCTGCCGGCGGTATCCGCACTGCCGGTAGAGGGCGGAGTTCCCGGCGAACCGGCCCAGCCTGCCGCACCTCCGGCAGATGTTCTCTACAACAACGCCTTGCGCGACTACACCGCCGGGAAGTATGACCTCGCCATGCAGGAGTTCACGGACTATTTGAAGTACTATCCCACTACAGAACTGGCGGGGAACTCGCAGTTCTATCTGGCGGACATTCTCTATAAGCAGGGCGACTATAAGGGCTCCATCGCGGCATACAACGTCGTATTGGAGCGCTATCCAGACGGCAATAAGACACCTGCGGCGCAGTTGAAGAAAGCCTATGCGTTCCTGGAGATGGGACAGCGCACCGAAGGCGTACGCGAACTGAACAGTCTGGTAACGCGCTATCCCCGGTCGCTTGAGGCCCAGCAGGCAAGGGAACGGCTGAAGCGCCTCGGCCCGGCAACTACCCGCGCTCCCCGCGGCTAGATTCGCTACACCGCCCAGACAGGGCACTGAAAGCGCGGCCAATGGTTGGCCGCGTTTTTTTAGAGTTCTCCCCTCACCGGGGAATACCGAGATTACCCCGTGCATGCACTTTCGAGGTTCCAGCAAGAGCAAGGTTCTGCATAGGATTAGGCAGGGACGATAGAATGGTGAAGGCAAGGACGGTTGCCAGCTTGCAGCCGCCGACCAACTTAATTGAAGGAAACGCGCTCAACGTTGAGCGTTTGTTATGCCCCTGACCAGTGTTCCCGCAGTCGTCCCCGCAACCCGGTTGGAAAATGTTCGCTATGCGATCCGTGACTTGGTCGTGCTTGCCGACGAGCTTGCGCGCCAGGGCCGCAAGATCCTGCCGCTGAACATCGGGGATCCCCCGAAGTTCGATTTTCCTGTTCCGCCGCACCTGGTAGAAGCGGTGAACAAGGCCATGAGCGACGGCCACAATGGATATGGCCCCTCGCTGGGGACCGATGCGGCGCTCGATGCGATTCGCCGGGATGCCACGAGAAAAGGGATTGAAACGATCCAGGGGCTTTTTCTCACTCAGGGCACCAGCGAAGCTGTAGACGTATGCTTGAGCGCGCTGCTGAATCCGGGCGAGTCCGTACTGGTGCCGCGGCCGGATTATCCTCTCTATACGGCGGTGCTGGCTAAACTGGATGCACCGGTGCGCTCCTACGACCTTGACGAGAGCAACGGCTGGGAGCCGGACCTGGAGCAGCTCGCCGCCAGCGTGGACAAGTCCACGCGCGCGGTGGTGGTCATCAACCCCAACAATCCCACCGGAGCGGTGTACTCACGGCGCACTCTGGAAGGCATTGCCGAGATTGCGCGGCGGCATAACCTGGTGATCCTGTCGGATGAGATCTACGACAAGCTGATTCTTGATCCTGGCGTGCAGCATATTCCCTTGGCTACCGTAGCGCCGGATGTCCCGATAGTCACGCTGGGCGGGTTGTCGAAAAACTACCTGGTGCCCGGATGGCGGATCGGCTGGGGCATTGTGACGGGAGAGGCCGCCACAACCCGTGCCTACTGCGAAGGCATTTACAAGCTGCTGCGCGCGCGCTTGAGCGCAAGCCATCCTATGCAGTTTGCAGTTCCCGCTGCGCTGGATGGACCGCAGGATCATATAGCCATTGCAACAGCAAAGATGCGTGCGAGGCGCGACATCGTGATGGAGTGGGCAAAGACCACGCCGCGTGCAAGCTGCGTGCCTCCGCGAGCAGCGTTTTATGCGTTCCCGAAGCTGGACATTCCCGACGACGACCTGACGTTTGTAAAGGGCGTGCTCAGCGGAAAAAACGTACTGCTGGTTCACGGTGAAGGATTCGGGCAAAAGGCAGGGACACGGCACGTGCGCATTGTTTACCTGCCACAGGAGCCGACTCTGCGACAGGCGTTCGCCGGGATCAGCGAGTACATGCGGGAGAAGTACGGAGAGTAGCTCTTTCACCACAGAGACACAGAGCCTTCAGAATTGCCGCTCGACGAGTTACGTGTCGCGCTTTACGCCGCCGCCGAATAGAAGCGAGAGAGCGAACGTCGTGATCTTGCCGAATGCGATCGTGCCAATGCATGACCCCTCGACTCCGCTGCGCTCGGGGTGACAGCTTTTATTTCGCCTATCTTCTCCGAGACATACGCTACATCTCAATTTCGGTGATTTTTGCTCTGTGGCTTGTATGGTTCGTTCTTATTCCCGCGCAGCAAAAACTCCAGTACCAGTCGATTGAATTCCTCCGGAACTTCCTCATACGGGAGATGCCCAACGCCCGGCAGCATCACCAGTTCTGACCCCGGAATTCTGCGACGCAGTTCCGCCGCGGATTGCGGCAAGACCGCACCATCGCGGTCCCCCCATAGCAACAGTACCCTTCGCTCTCCGAGCCGCTCGTAGGCTCGCTCCAAGTGCTGCATGTCTTCGTGCCAGTGCGCGACCACTCCCAAGAGATATGGGATGGTTCCTCGAACCGCCAGCGGCGGTGAGTACCCGTCGAGCGTTCCGGGCGGGATGCGTCGTGGGTCACCGTACATGCGCGCTAGAAAGTAGTGGTGCGAGGGTTTAAGCAAGGGAGCAATTCCCCGAAATAAAAATGCTCCGATGGGATTGCTCAGAGTGTTGATCAAGAATCGTCCATGATCGGACCAAGGGTTCACTGGAGCTGCCAGAACCATGCTGCGAACCCGTTTGGGCGCACGCTCGGCGAGCAGGGCCGCAATGGCTCCGCCATGCGAGGTAGCGATCACGTCAGCGCAATCGATGTTTGAGGCATTCATGAATTCCAGCAATTGTTGAGCGAGGCTGACCAATCCGCATGCCGGATGGCGGGGCCGGTCGGAGTAGCCCGCTCCCAGCAGGTCGGGGGCGAATATCCGGAAGTCACTGGCAAGCGGAACGATGTTGAACCGCCAGCAAAACGAGTAACCCAGTAATCCATGGATTAAGAGCAGGGGAGGCGCGTATTTCTTCTCGTTCGCGGCATTCATGGAGGGGGCGTAGAGGTAGCGCATACGCCCGGAGGACAGAGCGGCCCATCGCTCCTCTACCTGAGGCAGGCCCTCAAAGACTTGGGCAACCAGTTTCGGGCTGGGGGAGTCCAACAGTATTGAATCGCCTCTGTCGCTTCTGTTGCGCAAATGGGGAGCCGTTAGCGGCTCCCCTCTTTTTTGGCTGGCGGCTTCTAAGCTCCCAGCTTTTTCTTGAGCAGTTTTTTCAATACCTTCAGCACCTTGTCTGCGTGCTTTTCCTGAATCAAGAAGGGAGGCAGGAAGCGCAGCACGGTTTCTGAAGTGCTGTTGATGAGGATACCCTCCGCCAGCGCGGCATCCATGTAGGGCTTGGAAGGCACGTCGAGGTCCAGGGCCAGCATGAGGCCGCGACCGCGCACCTCGCGGGCAATGGCGAACTTATCTTGCAACTGCTCCAGGCCGTCGCGGAAGTAGGCGCCCACACGGCGAACGTTTTCGAGCACTCCCTCTTCTTCAATGACGGCGAGATATTCCAGCGCCACGCGGCAGGCTAGCGGACCTCCTCCAAAGGTGGTTCCGTGCTTGCCAGGGGTGATTGCCGCAGCCATCGCCGCGTTGCATACGATTGCTCCCATGGGCAATCCGGCTGCCATCGGCTTCGCCAGCGTGACAATGTCGGGAATCACGCCGGCGTGCTGGTAATCGAACATCATGCCAGTTCGCCCAAGGCCACACTGGATTTCGTCAAAGATGAGCGCAGCCTGATGCTGACTGGAAATATCGCGGGCGGCGCGCAGAAACTCTGCCGAGCACACGCGGATTCCGCCCTCGCCCTGGATGGGCTCAAGGATCACGGCGCAGGTGCTGTCATCCACAGCAGCACGCAGGCCTTCTACATCGTTGATATTGAGGAAGCGCACGCCCTCAAGCAGTGGTTCGAAGCCTTCGCGGTATTTGCCCTGTCCCGTAACCGAGAGCGCTCCAAAGGTGCGGCCGTGGAAGGAATTGTCGAGCGCCACCAGGCGCGACTTGGCATCTCCACCGGTTTTGTGGCCCGCGGCGCGCGCGATCTTGATAGCAGCTTCCATGGCTTCCGTGCCGCTGTTGCAGAAGAAGGCGCGGTCGAGTCCGGAGAGGCGGGTGAGCTTCTCCGCCAGCAAGCCCTGATACTCGTGGTAGTAAAGATTCGAAAAGTGCAATGCCTGCCCGGCCTGCTCGCGAATGACCTTCACGATGCGCTTGTGCGCGTGACCCAGCGCGTTGACGCCCAGTCCGGAGAGAAAGTCGAGATACTTGCGGCCGGAGTAGTCCTCCACATAAACGCCTTTGCCACGGGCGAGCGCCAGGGGGTAGCGGCCGTAGGTGGAGAGCAGCACGCGCTGCTCGCGCTCCACAATCTGGTCGTGAATACTGGTTTGCGTCTGGGGCTGTTCCCCTTCAAGAGTCGGCATAGGCACCACCTGTTTTGAAGTCGCGATGCGGACAACGGCTGGACGTGAAACTTCCGGCTAGTCTTCCACCCATCGGCAGCGGATCTGCCCCTGGCGCAGTTCCGACATGATGCGCTCGGCGATGGAATCGAGCTGTTCGATGGGGTGCTGTTCACCCTCGAAGTAAATTGCTGGTGGAGTGCCGAATGGCTCGGCCCACACCTCGAAAGCTCCCCCACCAGTGGAGATTTCCAGATAATCGCCTTCGCGCAGCCTGCGCTTGAGTTCTTCCGTATTCAAGTCCAAAGATGTCCCCTTGCGAAACACTCATTCTAAACTGCGCGGATGGAATTGCTAAGACCGAGATTCAGAGGAGGCCTGGAACCGCAGTGGTTCGGAGCGGCGCCGAATCTGCGCCATCATGTCCCAGACCGGCAGGGTCATAAGGACCAGCGCCAGCGTAAACAGCAGCCACGGGATGCTCTACGGGAGCATGGCGCCCAAGGCAGCTTCGCCCTCGCCGACAACGCGCAATGAGTCTTGCATAAAGATGAACAGCGC
>JBFXAV010000049.1:0-9237 GCA_050183935.1 Candidatus Korobacteraceae bacterium
CCCTCGAACATTTTCTTCAGTTGCGGATCGTATGCAGCCACCAGTGGCCGCAGCAGCAGGTTGCGGAAGAAGAACGCCACCCACAGAGCGAGCATGGCAAGAGGAATCACCGCATCCATCCAGCTAAACCGGAACACCCCCGGGCTGTAGTTCGGCGCAAGGTTCCAGTAGATATCTAGGAAGCGCATGAACAGAAGCCACACGGCAACCTTCACCAGACGGTCGGGATTCTGTTTTCGCGGCTGCGAAAGTAACAGCGCGAACGGGATGGCGAAGTGCCCCAGGCCCAGTAGCCAGGTTACGTATTCCCATCCACCACGGCTGCGCGCCAAGTAAAAGTGGATTTCTTCGGGAAGGTTCGCAGACCACATCAGCAGCCACTGCGAAAAATTAAACCACGCCCAGACCATCACGAACATGAGCAGGAACTTGCCGTAGTCGTGGAAGTCCTTGGGGCGGAGCACCTGGACCATGGGGCCACGGTTGCGCAAGGCGCGGCCGACAATGACCGCAAAAGCCAGTCCACTCATCCCCTGAGCCATTGCAAAAATCAGTGCATACAGCGACGAAAACCACGGGATCGCCGCTGACATCACCCAATCCACGGTGGCGAAAGTAAGCGTCCAAAAGTAAAGCACCAGACCACCACCGGAGAGCGCGCGATAGCGGCCGCCGAGGTCGGCAGCAGGGCGATCATCCTGCATTCCCGACCAGCGCAGAAGGTACCAAGCCAGCGCTCCCCAGGCCACAAAGTAGAGCACGGCGCGGAAAATAAAAAACGGGAGCGGGAAGAACGAGTGCGCCAGGTGAGCGATGTGCTCGCTGGTTTCCAGTACCTCGTGCCGGGCCCAGGGATAATTCGCATGCAATCCGAACAGCAGCGGGATAAACGCCAGCGCCACTAAGGGCAGGTTTGCGATGGCGGCTTCAAAGATGCGGCGAATACCTACGCCCCAGCCACCTCCGGTCAGGTGCCAGACCATCAGAAAACCCAGCGGTCCAAGCGTCAGACCCAGGATCAGCATGAAGCCGATCAGGTAGGAGTGCATGGCCTGTTCGGCATTCATGACAAAGCCAATCCCCGAAAGGATCGCCAGCACCCCGCCCGCGGTCAGGGCCTTGCGCTGCCACTCCTTAACCTCAGGCGGAGCTACCAGTTCGCGCACGTCGAGTTCCGTATGAGCGCTCATTGGTGTCTCTCCTGTGCTGGGGCCGCAGTCGGCTGGCCGGCAGGCATGTCCTGCCGGGAAGCGTTCTGGCTCAACTGCAGGGCGCGAATGTAAGCCGAGATTGCCCAGCGGTCAGCAGGCGCAACCTGCGCGGCATAGTCGGGCATGGAGCCGAAGCCGTTGCTCATGACGTCAAAAAAGTGTCCCAGCGGCGCCTGGCGCATGCGGTCGGAGTGCAATGTAGGAGGCCGCCGGTAACCGCGCTGCACAACGATTCCATTGCCGTCGCCGAGCACCGAGTGGCAAGGCGCGCAATAAATGTTGTAACGCTGTTCGCCGCGCTGCAAAACCTCGCGCGTAGGAGGAAATGGCATTTCATTGCCCGGCTGGGCGCCATTCATACCAGTATAAAAATAGGTGTCCTCTCGCAACTGGCCGCGGGCCACTGTGCCTTCGATCATCGGGCGGGAAGCCATACCGTCGGCAAAGAATTCACTGTGGACCAGGGGCTCAAGCTTGGGATCTACGTGCATGTCCACGCGACATCCCGCGAGCAGCATCAGTCCAAAGAGTACCAGCCACGTGGCGCGCGGAGCATGGATTGGCCGTGTGTGGTTAATTGGGCACCTCCAGCACCTCGCGCGATCCCAGGCCTTGAAGGAATTCGCGGGTCCGCTGCGGATCAAAGCTGGGGTCAGCGGCCTCAATGCAGAGAAAGAACCGATCACGAGAGGCCTTGGCAAACTCCGGTACTTCAAACAGCGGATGGTATGGCATCGGCAACCCGTTTAACCCGAGCATGCCGACCACAGCAGCGATTCCCGCAAACAGAACCGTGAGTTCGAAACTGACCACGATGAATGAAGGCCAGGAGTGGAATGGACGTCCGGCAACATTCAGCGGATACGCAATCACGTTCACCCAGTATTGTAGGCCGTACGCGGTGGCGAGGCCGAGCACTCCTCCGACCAAGCACACAAGGGCAACGCGATTCTTGCGGAAACCAATCGCCTCGCTCAAGCCTTCAACGGGAAAGGGACTGTAGGCGTCCATCCGGCGGTAGCCCTGAGCATGGGCGGCCTCGGCCGCACGGACAATATCCGTGGGTGTCTCAAACTCGGCCAGCAAGCCGTAGAGAGTTCCTGGCTTTGCGCGCTTCATTTGGTTTTCACCTCCGAAGCCGACAGCAAATGCTTCATTTCAAACACCGAAATCAAGGGCAGCACGCGGATGAACAACAGGAACAGCAACGAGAACAATCCGAGGGTACCGAGAAATAGCATGTAGTCCCAGCGAGTCGGAGTGTAGATGCCCCAGTTCGAGACCATGAAGTCTTGAGAAAGACTGATCACGACAATCACGAAGCGCTCCAGCCACATGGCGACGAGCACCACAGCGGAAACGATCCATAACAAGAGCGGTGTGACGCGGAACTTGCGGAACCACAGCACCTGAATAAAGCACACGTTGATTCCGATCAGCCCCCAGTAAAACCACTTGTAGTAGCCGAACATGCGCGCCACCAGGTACTGGTGGATTTCATAGATGTTGCCGCTATACCAGGCAAAGAACGCTTCCGCCACATAGCCGTAGCCCACGATTAAGCCGGTGGCGAGCATGATCTTGGCGGCGTTATCCAGGTGCCGCGTAGTGATCATGTCCTCCAGGTTGTAAAGCTTGCGAATGGGGATGGCGAGCACCATCACCATGGCGAACCCGGAGTAGATCGCGCCTGCCACGAAATAACGAGGGAAGATGGTCGCGTGCCATCCGGGAACCAGAGCCACGGCGAAGTCATAGCTCACGACCGTGTGTACCGAGAGCACCAGAGGCGTTCCCAGGCCTGCGAGCAGCAGATACGCCGTCTCATAGCGATGCCAGTGGCGGGCAGAACCGCGCCATCCCATGGAGAGAATGCCGTAGGTTGCGCGACCAAAGCGGCTGCGAGTTCGATCGCGCAGGGTAGCCAGGTCGGGAATAAGGCCGATATACCAGAACAGCAGCGAGATAGTCAGATACGTGGAAACCGCGAAGACGTCCCACAGCAGCGGGCTGCGGAACTGCGGCCACATGCCCATAGTGTTGGGATATGGAAGCAACCAGTAGGCAAGCCAGGGACGCCCTGTGT
This sequence comes from Candidatus Korobacteraceae bacterium, assembly GCA_050183935.1. Classification (GTDB taxonomy): domain Bacteria; phylum Acidobacteriota; class Terriglobia; order Terriglobales; family Acidobacteriaceae; genus DASZRZ01. The sequence goes on from JBFXAV010000049.1 coordinate 3,298, forward strand.
GCAGCACCGGAAACATGCCGGCGCAGACCACCGCAAACAGCGTCATAGCTTCTGCAAAGCGATTGATGGAGTTTCGCCAGGATTGTCGCAGCAGAAGCAAAATTGCGGAGATCAGCGTTCCGGCATGTCCAATGCCGATCCACCACACAAAGTTAACAATGGCGAATCCCCAACCCACGGGGATGTTAACGCCCCAGACGCCCGTGCCCCAGTACAGCAGATACGCGGTTGCGTAAAGAAAGATGCCCGTGACCAGACCGGCCACTCCCACGGCCACAAACCAGAACAGCGGGGTCTGCGGCGTGAGCACGATTCCCAGTATCTTGTCGGTGAGGCTGCCAAAGGTGTGCCCCGGCTCCAGTACGGGGTACGGGTGGTGTCCGGCAGTCTCCAGTTCCGCGACTTTTTGGTTGGTTTCCATCAGTGCTGCTGCTCCGGCTGCTGCTGCGACTGGCTTTCCGGCAAAGCCGGGTTGGGATTGAGAACGGCGGCCAGCCAACTGGTTCGCGGACGCGTGTTCAATTCCTCTAAAACTGCGTAGTTCCTTGCATCCTGCTTCCAGCGAGCAACCATGGAGTCTCGATTGTTGATGTCGCCGAAGACAATGCTATTGGTCGGGCATGCCTGCTGGCATGCGGTGAGGATCTCCAGGTCTCGCAGCGGACGATTCTCGCGCTCGGATTCGATGCGCGCCTTGGCGATGCGCTGCACGCAGTAGGTGCACTTTTCCATCACGCCACGTGCCCGAACCGTAACTTCCGGATTGCGCATCAGCTTGTACTGTGGCGTTGTCCAGTCTTGGAACAACAGGAAGTTGAAGCGGCGCACCTTCCAGGGACAATTGTTGGAGCAGTAGCGCGTGCCTACGCAGCGGTTGTAGACCATATCGTTCAGGCCTTCGCTGCTGTGAACCGTTGCGTTCACCGGGCAGACCAATTCGCAGGGCGCTTTCTCGCAGTGCACACACATCATGGGCTCGAAGTAGGAGCGCGGATTCGAGGGCGTGCCACTGTAGTACTGATCGATGCGCAGCCAGTGCATGTGCCGGCCCATAATCACCTGCGCCTTCCCGACCACCGGAACATTGTTTTCCGACTGGCAGGCGACCACGCAGGCATTGCATCCCGTGCAGCGATGGAGATCAACCGCCATGCCCCATGCATGCCCAGCATACTCATAGTTAGGAGGCAGCGTCTCTTCCTCTTCTGGAAGGTAACTGTTGCGGCGGACAAAGTTGGGATGCTCCCTGTACTCCTGCAGCGTGGCGGCACGTACCAGGTTGCGTCCCTGCAAGTCCTGATATCCCTGGCGCGACGCCAGCTTGTATGTCTCGCCGGTATTGGCTAGTTGCAGGCCAGAAGCAAAGAACGGCGCATCCGCCGGACGCAACTGGTAGGTATTCACGCCCTTGCCGCTGCCAGCTTCGCCTGCGCGTTCACGACCGTTGCCGAGCAGCAGCGTTACGACTTCATCGGGATGGCCGGGCTGTACCCACACTGGAATGGTTATGTTACGGCCGCGAAGCTCCAGCCTTGCCAGTTGGGCATCCTGCGAAGCCGGAATTCCGAAGCGTTCGGCGGTCCGCGGACTGATCAACGCAGGATTGTCCCAGGTGATCATGGTGTGGGGCTTCGGCGTCTCCTGCAACCATGCGTTGGGAGCGAAGCGCCCGTCATAAAGCGTGGGATCTCTGCGGAATACGACTTCCAGGCCTTCGACAACCGGAGAAGCCGGAATAGCGCTGAAGTCACGAATGCGCACGCTCAGGTTGCGTTCGGGGAACGCAGACCCCTGCACGAAGCCGTCGTGTACCGCCTTGCGCCACCAGGGCTCGAAGTCTCCCGCGCCTCGTTGCGATTGCCAGTAGCCGCGCACCAGGTCGTATCCAGAGACGTCAGGCTGGCCGGTCAAGACGGACAGAACCTCATGCGCGCTGCGGCTGCCATACAACGGAGCAATCAGCGGCTGCACAATGCTGACCGTGCCGCTCACCGAGCGGGCATCACTCCACTCTTCGAGATAGTGCGTTGCGCTGAGGTGCCAGTCGCTGTAAACGGAAGTTTCATCGGTATAACGCGACCAACCCACCTTCAGCGGAACCTTCGCCAGTGCCGACTTGAAGTCAATGTCTGCGGGCGCATCGAATACGGGGTTGCCACCTAGCATCACCAGAATCTGCACGCTGCCCGCATTCATGTCGTCCACCAGATCACGCAGTGACTGGCGGTTGTCGACCGGGCTGAAAACAGCCGGGTCGGTGTACACCACGGTGCTTCCCACGGCTCCCAGCGCCGCGTTCATCGCGTGCGCCAGCGCCTGCACAACAGGAGGCGCGGTTTCTCCGGCAATAACCACTGCCCTGCCACGTACACGCTGCAAATCTTGCGCCATGGCCTGGATCATCGCCTGATGCTCGGCGGGAACCGAACCACCCGCCCGCACTCCAACCGCTGAGGCGAGTGCACGCGCATATTGCTCCAGCGCACTCGGCCGTACTGCAATGCGATGGTCCGCCTTAAAGCCAGTGTTGGTCACCGTGCTCTCAATGGCGTACATGCGGCTCATGCCGGCACTGTGTTCGGGATCGCGGCGTGCGGCCCAGTCCCGCGAGCAACGATGGAAGCCATCAAAGCCGGGGTAGAGGAAGTCGGCATCAAGGCTGACGATCACATCGGCATTCGCCAGCCGGTACTGCGCCTCCACGTATTGACCAAACGTCATAATGGAGGCCGAACGCACGTAATCGCGGTGCAGTGGCTGCCACTGGTGCCACTTCATCTGCGGAAATGCCGACTGCAATGCCTGAATCTGCGTGGCGAGAGTGGGCGAGGTGACGGATTGCGTCAGCAGGCGGAACCCAGTGCCACCCTGAGCGCGCTGGTTCGCGAGCTGGCTCTGCATGGCGGCAACGACCGCCGGCCAGGGGCGAACATCGCCCTGAACTAGGGTGGTGCGGGAGCGGTCAGGGTCGTAAAGCCCAAGCACCGAAGCCTGTGAGAACAGGTCGGTTCCGCCAATCGTGTCCGGATGTTCGGGATTGCCTTCAATTTTGCTGGGACGGCCTTCGTTGCTGCGCACCAGGACTGGGACTGCGTGGCTGCCCATGTCCATCGCGGTCGCAAAGTAGAGCGGGACCCCGGCAACCATGCCTTCCGGCTGGCGCACATAAGGAACGATTGGCTGGGGAGGCATGCGGGTACAGCCCGTCAGGCCCGCCATAGCCAGCGACGCGCTCATCAGCTTGAGGAAGCCGCGGCGGGAAACATCGTCATGCCACTCATCGGCCGCATGGGGGAACTCGCGATGCAGGCGCTCCTGGAACTCCGGCGTTTTCGCCAGCTCTTCCAGGCTGCGCCAGTACTCCGGCCCCTCCGCGCTGCCGAGAGCAGCCTGCGCGGCCTTGAGCGCTGACCCCGTTTCAATCTGCACCAGCTTCGACTGATTGTCGTTGCCGTCCATGTTCACCATCAACTTGGATTTTCTCTCCTGCATTCGTGACCTTGCGATCACCGATGGCAGGTGTTGCAGCTCGTAATGTCATTCACGTTGCGCAGGTGATACTCCTGCCGCAAATAGTTTCCCAGATCGAGCTGCGAAGTAAACGACCTCTCCCCAACCACGACCGGCTTGGACGGAGTGGGTTGCTCATACGCCATGCTGAAAACCTCAGACTTCGGACGCACGTACTTTTCCGGTGCGCGGTGGCAGTCCAGGCACCATTCCATCTGGAGCGTGTTCTGAGCCAGCATCAGCGGCATCTGGTCCACCCTGCCATGGCAGGTGGAACAGCCGACCCCTTTGGCTACGTGGATGCTGTGGTTGAAATACACAAAGTCGGGCAGCAGATGTACGCGCTGCCAGTTCAGCGGCTGGTTGCTGCGGAAGCTCTCGCGCACCGGCTCCAGCATCTCTGCATTCGTCCATATCTGCGAATGGCAGTTCATGCAGGTCTTGGTCGGGGGAATGCCCGCAAAATCGGACTCTTCCACCGTGGTGTGGCAGTAGCGGCAATCGAGGCCGAGTCCTCCCACGTGATGCTGATGACTGAAGGGCACCGGCTGTTCCCGTGCCACTCCGCGCCAGCTCATGTACGGGGATCGCTGCGCTTGCAGAGCAAAGAACAGGAACCCAGACACCGCCAGCACGGCCAGCGCCAGCGAAACCCGGGAAATGGTGTTGGTGCTTCGATGAAAAATCTGGGGCATCTACTGGGCCATTTACCTGTGGTACCGGCAGAGCCCACGCAGGGCGGCTCTCCGGGCTGCTTGGACCTTGATGGACGTCATAAGCGGGCCTGAATTGTTCAAGAAAACTCGTGATTGTAACAGATTCACCTAGAGGTGTTGTCAAGTCCCAGTTGAGGCGTCTCGCCGAAAAACGTACGCATCGAACTCTGAGGGCCGAAGTGAACTACTTATGGCCAGCACGTCACCTGCCATGGTGATGGAGTCGTACACAGAAAGGTCATCGCGAGTCCAGCGTGGAAGGGCGCACAACTCGAAGAGAAAATCCGCAACACAGCAATTAGCTACACGCAAAGGACGGGGGGTACATGACAGCAGCCGAAGTACTGGTGGATACGCTCATCGACTGGGGAGTTGACCTTGTGTTCGGACTTCCCGGAGACGGAATCAACGGCATCATGGAAGCCCTGCGCACCCGGCAGGAAAAGATCCGCTTCATCCAGGTACGGCATGAGGAATCTGCCGCGTTCATGGCCTGTGGTTACGCCAAGGTGACCGGCAGGCTGGGCGTATGCCTGGCTACCTCCGGTCCGGGAGCAATTCATCTGCTGAACGGGCTTTACGACGCGAAGCTCGATCACCAGCCGGTGCTGGCGATCACCGGCCTCCAGTTCCACGACCTTATTGGAACCAATGCCCAGCAGGATGTTGAGGTAGACAAGCTCTTCATGGATTGCTGCGTCTACAACCAGCGCATCATGGGACCGACGCACGTAGAAAACGTGACGGAGTTGGCTTGCCGCAGGGCTCTCGCCTATCGTGGCGTGTCTCACATTACCATTCCGGTGGATATGCAGGAACACGAGGTGAACTACCGCAGGCAGGCCTCCGACCGCAACCGTCCGCGCCCGGTTTCCAGCATGATGGCGCACGGCGCGCAGGTGCCAGATCCTGAAGAGCTGGAGAGTGCTGCCCGCATCCTGAACGACGGGCGCAAAGTCGCGATTCTCGCCGGTGCAGGCGCTCTGCATGCCTCCGACGAATTGGAGCAGGTCGCCGATCTGATGGGCGCGCCCATCGCCAAGGCACTGCTGGGCAAAGCTGCTGTTCCTGATGACAGCCCCTACACCACGGGAACCATCGGCCTGCTGGGAACCTCGGCTTCCTCCATGATCATGGAGGAATGTGACACGCTCCTTATGGTCGGGTCGGGGTTCCCGTATCTCGAATATCTGCCAAAGCCGGGGCAGGCACGGTGCGTGCAGATCGACATAAGCCCGGCGCAAATCGGACTGCGCTACCCCGCGGAAGCGGGATTGCTCGGCGACAGCCGAAAGACCCTGCAGCAACTCATTCCACTATTACAACGCAAGCAAGATCATAGTTTCCTGAAATCCGCCCAGGCAGAGATGAAAGATTGGTGGGAATTCATGGAGCAGCTAGGAACCGCCTCCGATATGCCCATGAAGCCACAGGTCGTTGCACACGAACTCGGCAAGCGGCTAAGCAGCGACGCCATTGTCACCTGCGACAGCGGAACGGTGGCAACCTGGTATGCGCGGCACATTCCTGCGCGCCGCGGCATGATCATGACCCTCTCTGGAAACCTGGCCAGCATGGCCTGCGCGCTGCCCTATGCCTGCGCAGCGCAGCTCGCTCATCCAGACCGCCAGGTGATCTGCTTTGCCGGAGACGGTGGCTTTAGCATGCTGATGGCGGAGATGGCGACAGCAGTGAAGTACAAGCTGCCGATCAA
>JBFXAV010000050.1:0-9199 GCA_050183935.1 Candidatus Korobacteraceae bacterium
AACGGATGCCCCAATGATTAAGACCGGCAGCCGCTCTTTACGAACTCACCGGCTCCGCAGCCTCGCTGTTGGCCTGGGCGTGGTGAATCTGTTTCACGATGTACATTCTGCGGTCGGCTTCACTGAGCAGGCGTTCGCCGTCGGTGCCGTCATCCAGATAGAAGGCGGTACCCACGCTGATGGAAAGCAGCCGCTCCCCGCACACCTTTTCCCCAATCGCCTGGGCATGGCGGTTCAGCAACAGGGCGCGATCATGGGTGGCCTCGCGTTTCATGCCCGGGGCAACAATCACAAATTCGTCGCCACCCATGCGGGCCACGTAGTCATATTCACGGCAAACTTCGCGCAACACGCTGGCAAATTCTTTCAGGATGCGGTTGCCTTCCAAGTGCCCGAAGCGATCGTTGACCTGCTTAAAACCGTTCAGGTCGCATACCATCACTGCCAGAGTGTTATTGGTACGACGGCAGCGGGCAATTTCACGGTCCAGGTGCAGGAACAGCGATCGAGCGTTGGGCAGGCCCGTAAGGTAGTCCGTGGTAGCCGAGCTTTCCGCCTGCTGGAACTTCAAGGCATTCTCAATGCATGATCCCAGCTTGGGACTGATCGCCAGCAGTATGCGCAAGTCGTCCTGAGTGAACGCGTCGGCGTCACTGCGGTAGAGTGTCAGTACTCCCACCGCACCACCCTCGGCTTCTAGCGGAACTGCCAATGCCGATCGCAACATACCCAGCCCTGTGGGGTCATCGGTGTATCCCGGTTCTAGCGCGGGATTACCATTGAGGGCCGGCTTGCGCGATTGTGCCACCCATCCCGAAAGCCCGCTACCTACCGGAACCTGCATGGAGGAAAAGAGCCGCGACTTTTCTCCGCTTATATGCTCCGCAAGCAGCTCGTTTTCCCGGCGCACATAGATAGTAATGGCGTCGAACGGAACCAGGTTATGCAGGCGCATGGAAAACAGAGACAGCGTCTCCTCCAGGTGCAGCGAATTTCCCATGCTCTGCGTAAGTTCCCATAACATCTGCGCTTCCTGCCGTGCAGATGCGATGGACGCCACAAATCCTTCATTACAGGCCGTGTCCCGCTTGGAGACCACGAGCGACTGCTTTGTAGCTCCTGGTTGCACAAGCTGTACAACGGGAGACGCGCTTTCCGAATTGGCCATCGTTTCGGGATGCGAAAGCATCTCCAGTTCGCGATACCGGCGCTGGATCACTTCCACAACTCGCGGATCAAACTCTTTTCCGGCGTTGGTTACCAGATATTCCACAGCTTTCTCCAGCGGCAGTATGCGCTTGTACGGCCGCTCGGAAGCCATGGCGTGAAGGGAATCTACAGCGGCAAGAATTCTGGCTCCGATTGGGATTTGCTCGCCCTTCAGTCCGGCGGGATATCCGCTGCCGTCCCAGCGTTCGTGATGGGAGCGTACGATCGGCACCACCGGATATGGGAATCCCACCTGCTCGAGAATGTCAGCCCCTACGGTTGGGTGAATCTTAATTTTTTCAAATTCTTCCGCGGTCAGCTTGCCGGGCTTGTTCATGATGTGCTCGGGTACAGCCAAATTGCCTACGTCATGCAGCAGGGCGGCGGCTTGCAGCGCATCCAACTCATCCTGACTCAGGCCGAGTTCCTTGCCAATTTCCATTGAATAAGCTGACATGCGGTCTAAGTGCTCTTGGGTCGTCTGGTGCTTGGCGTCAATCGCCAGCGCCAGGGCCTTGATGGTGCGCTGATGCAAGGCAGCCAAATCTGCCATCTTCTCCTTGTCGTTTTCCACACGGCGGAGATGCACGCGGTAGCAGCGGTGAGTGGCATACAGCACCGGAAAAGCGAGCAGGGCCATGTGCCACGCCACTCGCCGATTCATCAATTCCACAATGCCTGCGGTGGCCGTTCCCACCAGGTAGTAAGGGAACGTCAAGAAGTACCAGTCGGGCGCCGTCTTTTGTACTGCATTGTCCGTGCGCGTCAGCCGCTGAAGAATCATGGGTAGGCACGTGGTTGCCAGAAAATACGTAGTAGCGGCCAGGGTCAGCGCCAGTGGGCCGCGATACTGGGTGAGCCGCCCCGGCATCAAATAAAAGCAGTTCGCAAGACCAACAGCCACTGCCGTCACGTTGCACAGGTTGAACATCATTTCGCTGTGGAGGGCCTTCTTTTTGGAGTCCCACAGATTCTGCGCCAGCGTAGCCGTGCATGCCATCACCATAGTCTCGGCGTACGAGAGCTCCTGCAAACCCACCAGGACCAGAATAGATCCCAGCCATTTCGTCGCCCCAACGCCGGGAAGTCGGACAGTAAGGGTGGAAGCCAGCAAGGCAGCCGCGATGTAGCACAGGAAGCGGGCCACACCAGTGCTCTGCCATTGCATTCCCGCCTGCACCATAAATCCAATACCGGCGGCGGCTGTGACTGCTATGAAGACTCTGGTTCTGGTGTTCATGGAAATTCCTTGCAACAACGCCCATACCTGAAGCACGTTCGTGGCCAGCCTCAGCTCCGGAATTACTAAAGTTAATCATTTGTTTTCAATTATTTACATGGAGTTATGCAGGGACCACCCCGGCTTCATTGGCGTCCCTGCGCCACCCTGTCACAAATCCCCAAAAGAGATGAGACAAATTGGCACTCCTGCGTCCCGAGGCATGAACTCTGGAAGCCAGCCCTCTGGGGATTGACAGCCGCTGCAAAAACCGCTGTATTGCATTTAGGCAGATCACTGGAAAGAAGGAGAAAGTGCTTGTCGACTGCGGGAGCTACGATCACGCAAGTGCATGAAATGCAGGCGGTCATTGCCAGCGACGTCATGCGCCGCTTGTTTGCGATGATCGAGCGTGTCGCCCGCCATCCGGCTGCAGTGCTGATCACTGGCGAAACCGGCTCTGGCAAGGAATTAATTGCTCGCGCCGTTCACTTCCACTCCTCGCGTTCCACCAAGGCCTGGGTAGATGTCAATTGCGCTGCTCTGCCCGAGCATCTGGTGGAAAGCGAATTGTTCGGATACGAAAAGGGCGCGTTCAGCGGTGCAGATACCGGTAAGCCTGGGTTGTTTGAGCTGGCGGATAAGGGAACTCTGTTTCTGGACGAAATTGGCGAACTGGAGCCGCGTGTGCAGGTGAAGCTGCTGCGCGTTCTCGATGGTTCTCCTTATTACCGCCTGGGTGGAAGCCGGAAGATCAACGTCGACGTTCGCATCATCGCCGCCACCAACCAGCCGCTCGTCGAGGCCATTCGCACCGGCCGCTTCCGAAGTGATCTGTTTCATCGTCTCAGTCAATTCCAGTTGCGCATTCCTCCTCTGCGCCAGCGCCCTGAAGATGTGGTGGCGCTGGCCGAGCACTTCCTTCAGCAGCAGCGGCCAGGGGGAAGTTTCTCCACCGCGGCCATGAGCAGAATTCTGGCGTACTCCTGGCCGGGAAACATCCGCGAGTTACGCAATGTGGTAATGCAGTCGGCAATGGCTGCGGCGCATTCTGTCATCGGGCCGGACGATCTCCCCAGCGACATCTTTGGCGGAGGGCCGATAAGCTCGGCAGAGCCGGGTACAACATCAGTACCAGGGAATCCTTCTGCTCCCGCAAGTGCTGCGCTTGCAAGTGCTGCGCTGGATGATATGGAACGCGATGCGATTATGAAGGCTCTTCAGCGCACCGGAGGCCATCAGGGACAGGCAGCGGATCTATTGGGGATCTCGCGACGAACCCTGAGTCGTAAGCTCAAGCAGTATCGCGAGGAGCGTTCCAGCGTGGCGCCTCTAGGCGAGCTCAGCTCAGAACTCGAAAAGCAGTTCCGCGCGCATGTGGAGTTGCCGGTGATCGTGAGCTGCGGTGACGTTTCCGCAACAGTTAAGTCCATCAACATCAGCCGGACGGGGATCGCGGTAGAGAAGATGGAGCAGCCTTTCGAGACCGCATCCAGTGGCGATCTCGGCATCCAGTTCACTCTTCCCAATCATGCTGTGGTGCGCGCTGCGGGCCGCATTATTTGGGCGGATGTTCAGGGCCGTGCTGGAATTCGGTTCTCTCACGCTCCTTCCGAAGGCTGTGAACCCCTCAAGGCATGGCTGGCCGAGCGCCAGCGCAATGAAGGTTGGACGTCCGCTTCGCAGTGAGAACTTCCAGCACGAAGCACTTGAGTAACCTCTGTCCGTCTGCTTTCTTCTTGACCCGCCTTTCTCCTGCTACTAACAATGACCAAGATTCGACAATCGAAGATTCGCCAATCGAAGGAGTGCGCCTCACATGGGAAATGTCGTTCGAGTCCTCGTCACCGGAGCCGGAGGTTTTATCGGACATCATCTGGTCAAGCGTTTGAAGCTGGAAGGGCACTGGGTGCGGGGAGTAGACGTGAAGTATCCGGAGTATGAGGCCAGTCCAGCGGATGAGTTTGAGCTGCTGGATCTGCGGCGCTGGGACAACTGCCTGCTTTCGGTACGTGGGGGAATCGACCAGGTGTACAACCTAGCGGCGGACATGGGGGGAATTGGGTACATCACGGCGTTTCACGCGGACATAGCGCGCAACAATATTCTGATCAATGCACATATGCTGGAAGCGAGCCGGCAGTTGAATGTGAAGCGGTTTCTGTTTTCGTCGTCGGCGTGCGTGTACGCGCAGGACAAGCAGCGGAGCGCGGACGTAACTCCGCTGCGGGAGCAGGACGCCTATCCGGCGGATCCGGAGCCGGGGTATGGGTGGGAGAAGCTGTTCAGCGAGGAGCTGTGCAAGTACTACTGGCAGGATTACCGCTTTGAGACGCGATTCGTGCGCTTCCACAACGTGTATGGGCCGCTGGGGACGTACGAGGGCGGCAAAGAGAAGGCGCCGGCGGCGATCAGCCGCAAGGTAGCATTGGCGCGGGACGGTGGAGAGATTGAAATCTGGGGAGACGGGGAGCAGACGCGCTCGTTCATGTACGTGGATGATTGCGTGGAAGGGTTGTTGCGGCTGATGGCCTCGAATCATCGGGAAGCGCTGAACCTGGGGACAGACCAGTTGGTGACGATTAATGAGTTGGTGGACCTGGTATCGGCGGCGGCAGGGAAGAAGCTGGTGAAGCGTCACGACGTGAGCAAGCCGCAGGGAGTGCGCGGACGCAACAGCGACAACACGTTGCTGGCGAAGGTTCTGGGCTGGGAGCCGCAGATCACGCTGGAGCGCGGCCTGTCGGTGACCTACAAGTGGATTGAAGGCGAACTGCGCAAGGCCGGCCGCACTCCCCAGGCCCGCGCTCATGCAGTGACAGTTTAGCCAGACAGAGTTAGAGAAACTAACGCAGCGCTCCCTATTGGGAGCGCTGTTTTACTTTTCAGGGAAACACCTGTCCTGCTGGTATCACTATATTGCGCTTCCAAATTATATTGCGCTTCCAATTCGCTATCCGCGAGTTTTAAACCTATATGGTTACGATTCCGGACGTTGAATGGAATCACAACATGCCGTGAGAGATTGAGAGTGACATGGCAAGCAGCTTTACCCGTATATTTCGCCGTATAGAAGAGGTCGAATGGCCGCCACTCAAGGGAGGGACGATTGCTATTTCACGATGTTACTAACTTACTAACCTGATTTCCCGCGCAATCAGGCATTAAGCTGCATGATTCAGATCAGTTACAGGAATTCGCCCTTCGCGGTCGAGATGGCGCCAATCGCCGCACAAACAGTGACTAACTCGCCAGTTTGTGTTAACGTTCAGCTCGGATTCACGCCAGCGCTCCCTTCGTCGAACCCGCAGTCGGCAAGGATGTACTGTCATGGTGGGATAATTCCATGACCAGCAACTTGTCTAGCTTTGTCTTAGCTAAAGAATCGGGTAAGAACTCCATATTTTTGGAAACGTGTTAACCGCAGAGATGCCAGTCAGGGCGACTTCCGGTAAGCCCAAGTGTTTGACGCGATATCGTTCCGGAAGCGCATTGTTATTGGCTGTCTTGCGGCAGGTGTTGTAGCGATTACGGTCGCGGCCCGTAGCTCAATCGGGAGTAGCGTGGTAAACAATTGTAAAGCAACTGGTTAGGTCACAAATGCCCTGTAAGTGACGGGGCGAAGCTATCTATAAGCTATGGCAGCAAAGCCTCTCAGCTTGCAGTCCGCCGCCGCACGGGAAATTCTCCCTGGAGCCGATCCATTCCAGCCGCAGTGGTTTGCTGTCTACACGCGCGCACGGCACGAGAAGAAAATTGCCGACCAGCTCGAGCGCAAGCAGTTGCAGCACTTCCTGCCGTTATACGACGCCGTGCATCGCTGGCGTGATCGCAATGCCGAGGTACGGCTTCCTTTGTTTCCGGGGTATGTTTTCGTCCACCTGTCCGTGGCCGATCGTCTGCAAGTGTTGCAGATGCCGGGCGTGGTTCGTTTTGTGACCTTTGGGGGACACCCTCAGCCTCTGCCAGAACACCAGATGGAATCGCTGCGCAATGGCTTGGCCTGCAGGTTGCGAATGGAGCCCCATCCCTTTCTGCGTGTCGGACGCAAAGTTCGAGTTTGCCGCGGTGCTCTGGAAGGGGCTGAAGGAATTCTGGTGCGCAGGAAAGACCGGCTGCGCTTTGTCCTTTCGCTGGAACTGCTCATGCGTTCTGTGGCCGTTGAAGTGGATGCCGTGGACATTGTTCCGGTCTAAAACCTGAATCAGGCCCTTGTTTTATTTCCCATTATTTTGTTTCGCGAAGTGACGTGTTTGCTATGCCTAAGCTGACGCTTTCTTTCCCCATGAAGCGGCTCCTGTCTGCATCGATCTGCTGCTTGCTTCTGCTGCTCGCCCATTCCGAGGGTCAGCAACTCCCGGCAGGAGTACCGCAACCCCCTCCGGCAGCAGCGCAAGGAACACTTCCGCCGGTAGATTCTGCGCTTGCTGAGCAGTCTGAGATTTCCCTCTCAGCCACCACCATCAACAACATTTTGAAAAATGAACCCGGATTGTTGTTGCAGGTGAAGCGCATGCTTGCCAAGAAAGCCGCCGAGCAGGGCCGCGTTCTTTACGTCAACGAACTTACCGACGATGCGACCTATCAGCTCATTGAACAAAGCGCGGTGATTCGCTCGCTGGTAACCCGGGAAATGGTGGCTCGTGGCTATCTCACGCTCCGGCCCACCGAGCAGGAGAATCTGGAGAAGCAGCGTCGGGAAAAGCTCGCCGAAGCCGAAGCTCGGCGCGCCACGCTTGCCGTTGAGCGTGAAGATCAAATTCTTCGCCAGGCTGCTACCGCGCAGATCGAATCTGGACGCATGGCCGCCTCGTCCCAGGGGCCTCCCCAGATTCCCATGGAGGCGGACGTTGATACTTCCGCACGAATCCGTCCGGACCAGTTGCCCGGACTGCTCTCGACCGGAATGTCCATGCCGCAGCAGGGCATGGGCGGGGCAAACCCAGGGATGGGTGCAGCCGCTGGGCTTGGCGCTGGTGGGGTTGGTTCTATGGGCGGGTTCAGCGGCATGGGAAATCCCGGTATGACCAGCGTGCCTGAAGGCGAAGGGCTGCCAACTTCCAACCAGCAGCAGAGCGCCAGCATTCCTCGTCGTTCGGGCATGCCGATTCCTCAGCCCGGTCGTTCCGAGCAAGATTCTTCTCTTCTGCGCCGCTCGAACCCTTACGCCAACGTTCCCTCGCTCTACGATCTTTATGCGCAGGCGCGTCCTCAGAGCGGGCCCTTGCAGCGCTTTGGCGTGGACATCTTCCGCAATCCTTCAGGGACGCTGAATGAACTTCCCATGGACCTTCCCGTGGGCCCCGAGTACGTTCTTGGCCCCGGCGACGGCATCAAGGTCGAACTCTGGGGAAGCGTTTCCCAGCGACTGCAGCGTGTGGTGGATCGCGGAGGCCGCGTCGCCCTGCCGGAGGTGGGAACCATTCAGGTTGCCGGCCGTTCCTTGGGAGACGTGCAGCGTGAAGTGCAGACCGTGCTGCGCACCCAGTTCCGCGACGTCGAAGCCGATCTCTCCTTGAACCGTATTCGCTCCGTGCGCGTGTACGTAGTGGGAGACGTTACCAGCCCCGGGGCTTACGACATCAGTTCACTCTCCACTCCGCTCAACGCCGTGTATGCAGCAGGTGGCCCCACAGACAACGGCTCCATGCGTACCGTGCGTCATTTGCGAAATCGCAATCTTGTGCAGGAGGTCGATCTTTACGATCTGCTTCTGAATGGAACCCGTTCTGACCTGCAAACGTTCCAGCCTGGAGACACCATTCTGGTTCCGCCCATTGGGGCGCAGGTGGCTGTCGAGGGTATGGTTCGCCGCCCGGCACTGTATGAAGTTCGAAGCGAGTCCACTCTGGCCGAGGTGCTTGCGCTGGCCGGTGGTGTGCTTCCCGCCGGAACGCTGCGTAGTATCGACCTGGAGCGTCTGCAGGCGCACGAAGGCCGTACCCGGCTTCGCCTTGATTTGCCCGAAGCAGAAGGGCAACAAGCCGTGGAACAGCGTCTGGCGGAGTTCCGTGTTCAGGATGGCGACCGGGTTCGCATCTCACCCATCCTGCCCTACAGTCAGAAGACGGTATTTCTCGATGGCCATGTCTTCCGGCCCGGCAAGTATGCCTTTCAGGAAGGCATGAAGGTTACCGACCTGGTGAAGGGATTCGACGATCTTCTGCCCGAGCCATCGCATCGCCACGCGGAGATCATTCGTCTTCAACCCCCGGACTTTCGCCCCGTGGTGATGGCTTTCAATTTGGGAGATGCTCTCGCTGGTCGCGCCGAAGCTCCTGCATTGCAGCCTCTGGATACCGTCCGGGTGTTCAGCCGCTACGACTTTGAAGACCCTCCGGTGGTTGTTGTCGGGGGAGAAGTACGCTCCCCCGGTGAGCATCGCACTAACGGAGAAGTCCATGTTCGCGACGCCATTTACCTGGCGGGTGGACTGACTCCCGACGCCCAATTGGGAGACGCCCAGGTTTTTCGTCGCAATCCCGGCGGCGAAATGCAAATCTTCAGCCTGAATCTGGCGAACGCGCTGGCTGGCGATTCCAAAGACAACATTCTGCTGCGGCCCCGTGACCGTGTGATTGTCCACCGCAACATGGCAAAGCTCGATCCTCCCACGGTTTCCATTCAGGGTGAAGTTGCAAACCCCGGGAAGTATCCGCTGGGCGAAACCATTACCATCGCGGAATTGGTGCAATCTGCCGGCGGGTTCAAGCGTAGTGCGTATACCGAAACCGCTGATCTCTCGCGATATTTGGTGCAGAACGATACCCG
>JBFXAV010000051.1:0-9187 GCA_050183935.1 Candidatus Korobacteraceae bacterium
TACCTTCTTAAGACGAGTTTGCAGGCGATTTGTTGCGTCTGGCAGCAAAGAAATCTGTGGACAGGAGTCGGGGTGGTTGGCCTGGAAGCGCGGTCTTGAACCACCCCGATGAAAGAAAGACAGGTAAACGACTTAGAGAGGATTGGATGGCACCAGAGAAGTTCGTCGAGGAGATTCCAGCAATGCCATGATCTGCGCGCCAAGCTGCGAAATCGACCCGGCGCCCAGCGTCAGGATTGCGTCTCCTCGCTCGGCGACACTCACAACCGCAGAGGCCGCTTCTTCGAATGAGCTCACATAATTTGCGGTGACCCCGCCCGCAATCTTCCGGGCCAGGGCCTCCCCGTTGATCCCCGGAAGTGGCGCTTCGCTGGCAGCATAGATATCCAGCACCCATACCGAATCGGCAGCGGCAAACGCGTGCGAGAACTCCTCCATGAGGGCCTGCGTGCGACTGTAGCGATGGGGCTGGAAGATCACATGAACGCGGCGGTAGCCGCACTGGCGGGCAGCCTCCAATGTAGTGCGGATTTCGGTAGGATGGTGGCCATAGTCGTCGATTACGGCGACTCCGCGCACCGCTCCCTTGAGCTGAAAGCGGCGGTCCACTCCCCGGAAGCTTGCCAGCGCCGAGCGGATGTGGTCTGGATGGAGGTCCAGTCCCATCCCGACTGCAATAGCGGCAGTAGCATTCAGCACATTGTGGGTACCGGGAACCTGAAGCTGGAATTCTCCCAGGTCCTTCTCCCCGAACTGTACCCGGAAGCGACTCACGGGCGTCGCGACCCTAGTAGAAAACTCGTGCTCCTTGCCGCGCTTCTGGGAGAGAGAAGTCTCCATGCTCACAATGCGGAAGTTTGAGCCCTCGCGCGTGCCATAAGTTACCGTTCGCCGCTGGACACGCGGCAGCACATTACTCAACATCTCATCGTCATTGCAGGCAACCACGGCTCCGTAAAACGGGACCCGGTCCATGAACTCGATAAATGTTTGCTCGATATCGGCTAAGTCGCGGTAGCAATCGAGGTGCTCGCGGTCGATGTTGGTTACCACGGCAAGAATGGGCGAGAGTTTCAGGAAGGATCGGTCGCTTTCGTCGGCTTCGGCGACCAGGTATTGCGACTTGCCCAGGCGGGCATTCGACCCCATGGCATCCACGCGGCCGCCCACCACCACGGTGGGATCAAAACCTCCGGCGGCCAGCACAGTGGCAACCATGGATGTAGTGGTGGTTTTGCCGTGCATGCCTGCGACTGCAATCCCGTACTTTAGGCGCATCAGTTCGGCCAGCATCTCTGCACGGGGAATTACGGGAATCTTCAGGCGGCGCGCTTCGATCACTTCGGGATTATCCCGGGCAACTGCCGAGCTGGTTACTACCACCTCAGCGCCATGAACATTTTCCGCGCGGTGCCCTTCAAAGACCAGCGCTCCCAGCCACGCCAGACGGTTGGTGGTGGCCGTGGTCTTCAGATCGGAGCCGGTTACGCGATAGCCAAGAGTGAGCAGCACCTCGGCAATGCCACTCATGCCGATGCCACCGATACCTACAAAATGAACACACTGGATTTTGGCAAACATTTTCTAATCAGAACCCTGCAATGGTTGGCGTCAGTCGCCTGCAACGAGGGCTGTAAGGTACCAGCGACCTTCCGTTTTCGTAAAAATAGCCCGGTACGTAATCGGACTGCGCACATAGCGATCGGCAACGTATCCGCGCTTGCCGTCAAGGGTCTCTACCCCGACCCAGCCAGGAACTTCCTTGTCGTCGGGCACCCACTGCACAATGTCGAAGGAGAGTGCTCCAATAATCAAGCCATCCAAACTCGGGGCGGAACGCAGGCGAACCTGACTACCAACAATTACTCCATGCTCAAACGCATCGTATTCTTCGGGCCATTCGGAAAACACGTAGGGCGCAACAAACCCCATACATTTCGGCGTAACGGAACCTCCTAATGCCAGCAGCTCCGCCATAGCATCCCAGAATTCGGAACTTGAGTCGTCAAGCTTCCAATGCGCCTCAAAGTCCTCTGGCCCGGACTCGCCCCCGAAGCTCACCTTTACATTCGGGTGCAGCATGTTGCGGATAAATCCCCTGTCCCGGCGGACAATCGCGGAGATTAGATCGTTCCGGAACGCAAGCGCCTCTGGGCACCTGGGAATGTCATCTTTTGGCAGCAACTTTTTCGGCGCGTCTGCCGCGCCCAGAGAACCGCAGAGAAGCACCAGCAGAGAAATCGACCTAAGCCCCGACCGTCGCATCGCGAATTCTTGGATCCAGTTTACCTGCGAGCTGGGCGGCCAAATGGGCAATTTTTCGCGCCGCATCCGGATGAGACAATCCACGCGCTGCCCTGCCCATCTGCGCCAGGCGTGGGCGGTCGGTGAAAAGAGTTGTAATGACTTGCTCCAGCCGCTCGGAGGTCAGTTCTGCTTCCGGAATCAGCAATGCGGCCCCAGCCTCGCTTAAGGCCTCCGCATTGCGCCGCTGGTGATCGTCCGCGGCATGAGGATATGGGACAAAAATCGCCGGTTTCCCGGCGGCAGTGATCTCCGCTACGGTGCTGGCGCCCGAACGGCAGAGCACCAGGTCGGCAGCGGCAAAGGCATGGGGCATGTCTTCGATAAATTTCGAAACCTCGGCGGAAAGCCCGGTTCCCATAGTGGCGCGCACATATTCGGCTTCCGTGGACTGGTAGTCACGCTCACCCGTTTGGTGAATGAGATGTAAGTTGGGAATACTCTTTGTAAGCGCAGGCAAAGCTCCCGCAACCGCATGGTTGATGGCGCGGGCGCCCTGGCTTCCCCCAAAGATCAGCAACGTAGGAGTGGCGCTAGGGATGCGTTCAGGAATCTGGAAGAACTCACGCCTCACTGGAACTCCAGTGACCTGGGCGCGGCGGAAGAAGCGGGCGGTTTGCTGAAAATGCACAGCAGCGCCGCCGACAAAGCGAGCAACCACGCGGTTGGCAAATCCGGGAACCAGGTTAGGTTCAAAGGCGAGAGTTGGCACACGGGAGAGTACTGCTGCCAGCATCGCGGGGCCGGAAGCATAGCCTCCCACGCCGATCACAACGTTGGGACGGTATTCGTGCAGCAGACGCCAGGCGGCGAATACCGCTGAAGGAAGGGCGAACAGCGTTTTGAGGCGGCGTACCACACCCACCTTTTTGAGCGCGCCCACCTCAATGAGTTGCAAGGGGAAGCCCGCGGCCGGAACCAGGCGATTTTCTATCCCGCGCGAGGTGCCGATAAAAAGGATTTCCGCGTCGTAGAGGTCGCGGAGTTCGCGCGCAATCGCCAGCGCGGGGATTACGTGGCCTCCGGTGCCGCCTCCAGCGAGTATGACGCGCATATAGGAAAAGATTAGCAGAGAGCGGCGGCGGTATTGCTGCACAAGCAACTACCGCAGCGGCTAAAGCCGGGGGTTCCCAGGACGCATTAAATCGCAGACCTAAAGTTCTGCGCCACCGGCTGAAGCAGAGATCACCTCTGCCATAGTCGCAGCATAACTGCCGGCGCCACCGGTTCATGACAGAGCGCAAGAACGCTCCCATTTGCTTCCTCTGACCGACAAAAGACTCTTGGCCCGAATCAGTCGCGCCACTACTCCGACTGCTGGGTGATATTCAGCAAAACGCCAACGCTTGCCAGCATCACGAATAGGGACGATCCACCTGACGACACGAACGGCAGAGGGATTCCCTTGGTCGGCATGAGCCCCAGCACCACGCTGATATTGATGAAGGCCTGCACCACGACCATGGCAACAATCCCAGTCGCCAGGTAGCGGGCGAAAATGTCACGGGTCACGATAGCGGCCTGCACTCCTCGGCACAGGAACACACCAAATAGCGCCAGCACCGCCAGGGATCCCAATAACCCGAACTCCTCGGCGATGACCGCGTAGATAAAGTCGGTATGCGGCTCCGGGAGATAAAACAGCTTTTGCTTGCCTTCCATGAGTCCCAAGCCGGCCAAGCCGCCGGTTCCAACGGCAATCATCGACTGGATGACATGGAAGCCTCGCCCCTGAGGATCGGCAAACGGATCAAGAAAGGCCAGGATGCGGTTGTAGCGCCAGGTCACACGGATGACCAGGAAGTAAAACAGAATGGGCATCGGGGCCAAGGCATACGCGAAATAACGTAGCCGTATCCCTGCCACAAAGAGAATGACTGCTGTAATTACGGCACAAGCTACGCCGGTGCCCAGGTCCGGCTGCAACACGATCAGTCCCGAGATGATACCTGCCGGGAGGATGGCAGGGATCAGCGTGCGCCGCCAGTCATCCATCAGACGCGTACGGCTCTCAAGGAACCATGCAAGAAACAGAATGAGCGCAGGTTTGGCGAGTTCCGAAGGCTGAAAGGAAAGGCCCCCGAAGCGAATCCAGCGGTGCGTGTTGTGCGAGCGGTCGAGAAAAAATACCGCGATCAGCAGCAGCGTGGTCAGCCCAAGCAGCGAAAACACCACTGCGGGATGCTTGTAGCGGCGGTAGTCCACGCGCATCAGCGCGAACATCGCGGCCAGCCCTCCCAGTGACCAGGCAAACTGGCGCAGAACAAAGGTATATGGGGAGCCGAAGCGTTCCTTCGCCACCACGGCGGAGGCGCTGAACACCATTACTAGGCCAAGAAACACCAGCAGGAGGGTAACCACAAACAGGGACTTATCGACGCTGACACGCTTGGCCATGGGGGAGAAAAGCAGATGGCGGGTCGCCAGCCGCTCCGGCTCCCTTGTAGCATTTCAGGGCTGAGGAAAAAAAGTTCTGACTGTGGTCCGAACCGAGAAATTGCCCGCGCCTGTCTTCTATCCTAGCTATCTTGGCTGAAGCGTCTGGGCGATCATGACCTGGCGCTTGAAGTTCTCCATCATGTCTTCGGTCAGCCGGACCTCAGTAGGACGCTTGGCGATGGACATCTGGTCAATCTTGTCCTGAAGTTTGAGCAGCGAATAGAACAGGTTCTCGGGACGCGGCGGGCAGCCGGTAACGTAGACATCCGTGGGAACAATTTTGTCCACGCCCTGCAGCACGGCGTAGGTATTGAACGGCCCGCCCACGGACGAACATGCTCCCATGGAGATAACCCACTTCGGGTCGGGCATCTGGTCATAGATGCGCTTGACAATGGGCGCCATCTTCAGCGTGACCGTGCCGGCCACAATCATCAGATCGCTCTGGCGGGGGCTGGGGCGGAACACTTCCGAGCCGAAGCGGGCAATATCGAAGCGCGCCGTGGAAGACGCGATCATTTCAATGGCGCAGCAAGCCAACCCGAAAGTCATGGGCCAGATAGCGGATTTGCGCGCCCAATTGAAGACGTAATCGACGGTGGTGACGAGGAAGTTCTTCTCGAACTTATTCTGAATCCAGCTCATGATCGTCCCTTGTCTCCCAGGAAGAACCTCGCCTGTGGGCCCTCTGGCTAGAACCCCACGGAATTGCCCCACAGTGTATGCCCGGAATTGGGTCAGGTCAACGTGGGAAGCTGGCTGGAAGGGTGCTATTCCACACTTACGGTTATCGAGCGCTGGTCGGCCAGCAGAACCAGGTCGTCGCGGCGGCGCACCCCAAAGGTCTGAAGTAGGCGGTTTACTGTAGACGCGATGTCTTCCGCCGGCAGGTGAAGGCGGGCTGAAATTTGCTCGTCGGAGTAGCGGCTAAGGACGGCATCCAGAAGCACTAGCTCATTTTCGGAAAGCTCGGCCCGCGCCAGCGCAAAACGGGTCCGGCGCGCCACCGCCAGGCTCGATTCCAAAAAGCGGACCAGGAATGAGCGCGGAATCCAGAAGCCTCCAGCGACCACCACTTGCACGGCGGCGGCAAGCTGCTGTTGCAAATCGGAGTAGGCGACGAGCCCCCGCACGTCCGACGAGAGCGCGGCAAAGGCCAGTCCCTCGGTAATCTCGTCGGTTGCGATCAGTACTGGCCGCTGATCGGAGCCGGCCATGACCTCCCCGGCCAGGGAAATGGTTTCGCTGACATCCGGCAGGGCATCCAGCACGAAGATGTCGGCAATGGGGAGTTGCAGGGGCCGGTCGCCGCGCCAGAGGCGCGTCTGGAAGCGTACGCCCAGCAGGTACAGAATCCCTTGCACGGCGGCAATGCGCTCAGAGTCGCGGGACAGGAAACACAGCATTGGGACCGGAGCGGCAAGTGGCATGTTCCCGAGCCTAGCCCAGTTCCCGGAAGGGAACAATCGAGCTTCCGTTACTAAAACGGAACTGCCACATTATCAGGGCACCTAGCCAGCCTCGGAAGGCGACACCCTACGACCAGGCCAGCCAACCGACCATGCGAAACAGTTGTTCCGGCAGGTAGGCCTTGGGCAGGAAGGCATCTACGTTGATCGTGGGCTGCGGGCCTTCGTGCACCAGCAGCACCGGGACCCGGCGGTTGCGAATCCAGCAGATCATCTCGCGAACCTCACGGGCGTCAAACCCATGTCCCACAATGACTAAGTTGAATGGCTCTGTCATGGCCAGCGGTTGCGCCGCTGCCAGATCGTCACAGGAAACCACCTGGTAACCCTGCTGCTCAAGTAGTTCGCTGCGTTCCGTGAGCACCGGGCCGAAGGGGCAGATCGACAAAATCCGGCCCGAAAATGAGTTAAACATCCCAACCTCCGCAAACCTGAAATAGCGGAGGCAGTACGCCGGGGGGGCTACGTCCAAGGTAATCTCAGAGCGCTGGTAGTTCAGCCGTTACGGGGAGTACGGGGGTAACAGTACGGAGTTCGGGTTTGGGGCAGAGGACGGATGTGGGAAGCGGTTCTCTTTATCGTTTGCTCGGTGCTACCTTCGTACCGCGATAAATCAACTTCTCGAATTCAACGATGATTTCACCGCCACTATCAAGCAGCCACTCCACGCGTAGATATTTTGGCGAGATGGCTACCACCTCATAGCTGTATATCTGACCCAGTGTCTTGCCTGGTTTAAACCAAATGGGATCTGACGTTGGAATATCTACGACTACCTTCCTGAGCCTCCTAAATTCGAAGACATGGAGCATGTCCTGAGCGTAGTTCAGAATTAGCATCCGAACCGTACTTTCTTCCCTGCCAAATCGCAATTTGCGAACGATTTTCTCACCCGCTACCACCCTATCGCCCATATTGAAGCTAAGCAAAAATCCATCATGTAGCGACGCCTCGGCAAATCCGAATCGAAAGAACTTGTAAGCAGGCGCACCAAGTCGATCAGCGATCTTATCGAGATGCTTCAAATACGCAACTAGCTGTCGCTTAAAGGCCGTATCGAACTTTTTCTGAGCAGCACGATCAAACACAGGCACACTGTCCTGCTTCATCGCATTCTTGGCAAAAGGAAAGTATTTCATCTTCAATTGGCAACTCAGGATTTTAACTGGGCAACGACAACGCAAATCTGACAACTAAATCTCATCGAAGTGCTTTTCGCAGGAATTCCAGCGCAGGCTCCAGGTACTCCGGCGCGAAGAAGAGATCGCCACCGTGCTCCCCTCCGTGGACCACAACGAACTGCACATCCAAGCCCAATTTCTTGTACGCCCCGTGCAGTTCGTGCGACTGATTGATGGGCATCTGCGGATCCTGGTCGCCGTGGAGCAGCAATAGCGGCGGATCGTTCCGGTCGACGTGGGTGATTGGGCTGGCTAGTTGGGCGCTATCTTTTGCGTGCTCCGGTTGGGCGCCCAGCAGCAGGTCGAGCGCAGGCTTGCGCACGCTCAGTCCGAATGGCGTGGACTGCGCCAGAATCGTCATCAGATTCGACGCGCCGTAGTAGTCGAGAATGGCTTGCACGCTGGAGGACTGGTCGAGATGCGCGCCCAACTTGCCTTCGAGTTCCTTGTTTCCGTTCGTAACTCCTGCCAACGCAGCCAAGTGGCCGCCGGAGGAGGAGCCTCCGATGGCGATGCGGTCGGTGCGGTAGCCATACTGCTGCGCCTTGGCGCGCAGAAAGCGAATCCCGGCTTTGATGTCGTGGACGTTGGCGGGAAAGCGCGCCTCGGTGGTCTGGCGGAAGTCGAGACTGGCGGTGGCAATGCCGTGCTCGACGAATGCCGTTGGAACCTGAGCTTTGGTTCGCCTGCTCCATGCTCCGCCATGCACCCACACCAGCAGCGGCGGATGCTCAACTCCGGCGGGCATGTAGAGGTCGAGCGCGAGGTCTTTGCCATCGCCCGTGGCATAGACGATGTCTTTATAGGTCTTGAAAGAATAAGTCTTGGAAGACTGGGCGGCTGCGGCGACGGGCACAAGGAACAGTGCGGAGAACAGGAGAGTCGTCAACAAGGCCCAAGGCATGGCCTCTCGACTTCGCTGCGCTCCGCTCGAGGTGACAAGTCTCTGGAAATGGCTTTCGGGGCAAAAGCCGCCTTCCCAGCCAATCGTCATTTTATTTTGCAGCTTATTTTGCAGCGCACCTTGGGCCGGGATGAACGAGGTTTGCACGCCGATACTGTACTCCCTCAAGGGAACGGCTCCAAGACCGCGGATTTGCCTTTCTAACGCGTAAGCACGCGAATCATCTCAGCGGCTCCCGGAAAATCGCGCAGCAACCCCTCCCGCTCGCCCAACTCAAAATCCCGTGGATCGAATCCGGGAGACATTGTGGTTCCCATCAAAGCCCATCGGCCTCCGGTGATGAGGCGCGTTCCCTGCCATACGCCTCCGGGTACGACTACCTGGAGCTGCTGTCCGGTGCGCAGGTCGGGACCGATTTCGATGCGAGTGGTTTGGGGGTGATGGGAAGCCTCGTCCGGCTGAAGCATCAGCATTTCCACAGGATCGCCCATGTAGAAGTGGAACACTTCCTCTCCAGGCACGCGGTGAATGGCGGAAAACGTCTCCGGCGTAAGCAGATAGTAAATCGCCGTCTTAAGACTGCGGGGCGAGCCATAGCGTGCCGGCAGATCGGCGGAAACCTGCTCCGGTGAGCGATAGGTTTCGCGGTAAAAGCCTCCCTCCAGCGGCATGGGCTGGAGTCCGAGAATCCGGATCAACTCTTCTGCTGTGAACGAGGGAGGCGTTCTCATCGAATCTGGCGACGAATTAAATCTGCGAATACGGCGTTGGCGCCAGAATCTCCTGGGTGTTGTTGGCCACCAGACCCGGAATGGCAAACTTCGGGTCGGTGGAAACGCGCTTCCACTCTGGAGTGGCAAAAAACGCCTGCCATTTCTGGTCGCGCTCGG